>JAKPCK010000145.1 GCA_029553295.1 Deltaproteobacteria bacterium
TTTGTTCTGGTGTGAAAACCCTTTTTGGTTTTTTGCTGTGTGTTTCATTCATTGTTCGTTATCCTCCTTATTATCATTTTATCACCAAAAGTGCTCTCACAAAAATATCTATTTTTGTCTAATATCATAAAAAACAGGTCACTTGCAGAGGGGTCTACATAATGTTGGTGTCCTATATTCCAGATATTTGAAAGACACTCTTCAGGGGATTCATATCCAAGCATACGGCTTAAAGCAGGGTTTACCACGAGTATCTTCCCTTCTCTGGTTGCCTGAAATATACCCTCTACAGCATTTTCGAATATGCTTCTGTAGCGCTTCTCTGCCTCTATGAGCATCTGCTCTGTCTTTTTTCTTTCAGTTATATCAAGGAGTGTGCCTATTACAGCAGGTTTATCTTCATACACTGTAGCTGAGCCATAGACCTCTGCATAATATATCTCGCCATTTTTTCTTATCCCCCTGAATTCTGAATGGATAGACTCAACTTTTCCAGAGATTCTATTCTGGATGTTGTCTCGGACCATAGGCCAGTCTTCTGGGTGGACTACCTTTTCAGGGTTTACCTTTCCTATTAGTTCTTCAGGTTTATACCCGAGTATCTCGGCAAGCTTTGCATTGACATATTTGAAGACATCGTCCTGGATAACATATATGCCCACCACAGATTTCTCGGCGAGGTTCTTAAACTTCCTCTCTGATTCCTGTAGTGCCTTCTCAGTATGATCCGTCTTTTTTTTGACCATAAACTGCCCTTTCTTTTTTTTTCTCTATATTTTATATAGCAATTTAGATGCCATAGGATTTTCACAAAACATGCAGAGGTCTTGAAATTCATGGAAGATGAATTTAATGTTTAGTAAATACAACAGGTTATAGATAGGGATCTCACGGATGTGCAACAAATACAGACTCCAGACAATAGACTACAACTATGACATTTTCAACATATAAAATTCCAAAGGGTCTCATCACGGATGTGCCCCAGAGTATGAGGCCTTTTTCAAAGGTTTCAATATCTACAAAATTATATAGGTCGGAAAGAAACATTTTATTGTATAAATATTGCACAAATTGTATCATTTTGATACATATGTGTAAAGAGGATACATAAAAATAACAGGATGAAAATGCAAATTGATTATAACAGGCTATTTTCATTATGAAGACCATTGTAGATAGGGTGTGGTATAGACATTGCATATATAATTCACATGTCGCAGACAGATACTTAAAATAAAGGGGTTGTAATATGCAGGAACAGGCAGCAAGCCGTGTCTTGGTTTGTATTCAGTGTGGCAAATGCACAGGCGGTTGCCCTGAATCAGGGAGGACACCTTTCAATATAAGGATGCTTGTGAGAAAGAGGCAGTTTAAATATGCCATAGAAGAGGCATTGCCCTGGTATTGCACTGCCTGCAATGCATGCACCCTCCGCTGTCCAAGGGATGTCAAGCCTTCAGAGATAATAATCGAGATAAGGTCCTCTATGGTAGAGGAAGGAAACATACCTGTAACTATCCAGAAGGCACTGGAGAGCACCTTTGTCCAGAAAAACCCATGGGGTAAACCAAGGTCAAAAAGGGGTGATTGGGCTGAAAAACTCGGTTTTAAGGTCCCCCATATATCTGAGACAGAACATAAGAGGCTTTTATTTTCATGCTGTATCCATGCATATGACCCGAGGTGCATGGTGATACCAGTAAATGTGGCCACATTATTGAATAAGGCAGGTTATGAATTTGGCATACTCGGTGAGGAGGAGTGTTGCTGTGGAAATGAGATAAGGCGTATTGGCGAGGTTGGTCTATTTGAGGAACTCATGGAAGAGAATATAGCAAATTTTAAAGAATATGGCGTCCAGGAGATAATCGCCCTATCACCTCACTGCATGAACACCATGAAGAACGAATACGGGGATATGGGGATAAAGGTTGTGCACTACACAGAGGTCTTATCTGACCTTATAAAAGAAGGTGCATTGAAGACCGAAAAACCATTGGAAAGTGGGATAATATACCATGATCCCTGTTTTCTGGGTAAACAAAATAAGGTCTTTGAACCACCGAGGGAAATATTGAAAAGCTTAAAGAATGTCAATGTCCATGAGTTTGTTAGGTCTCGTGATATATCTCTTTGCTGCGAGGGAGGAGGGGGTAGGATGTTTTTTGATGTAGAGGTACCTTATCAGAGAAATGGTGAGATAAGGGTGACTGATGCACAAAAGGCAGGTGCTGATACCATTGCCACTGCCTGTCCCTTCTGCCTTATGAACCTTGAAGACCCGGCAAAGGAAAAAGGGATTTTTGTGAAGGACATATCAGAAATACTTATGGAGGTTATTTAATGGATATTATAGTGCTTACAAAAAGGGTACCTGTAACACAGGAAGAGGAGCTTAAGGTAGCCCCGGATGGGAGGTCTGTGGATCTATCAAGGGTCCCCTTCAGGATGAACGACTGGGATAACTATGCTGTTGAAGAGGCTGTAAGGCTTTGCGAAAAACAGGGGGGTGTGATAACAGGGGTATCCATAGGCGATATGGAGTCCGATGAGGTCTTGAGAAGAGCAATAGCCATGGGCGCAAAAGATGGATGCCTAATCGAGTCCCAGACAGTGGTCCATGACCCCTTTACAAGGGCACTACTCCTTAAGGGCTTCATAGAAAAGGAGAATATACCCTTTAATATGATCTTCGGAGGGGTCCAGGCAGAGGATGACCAGTTTGGTGTTACATGTGGCATCCTTGCTGCCATGCTCGGGCTACCCTTTGCATCTATGGTCATAGGTATAGATGACATACAAAAGGATACAGTAATACTGAGGAGGGAGCTTGAAGGCGGGATACAGGAGAGGATAAGTATAAAGACACCATGCGTTCTTTCCATCCAGAGTGGTATAAACGAACCGAGGTATGTATCCATCATGGGGATAAGAAAGGCATCAAAGGTGGAGAGAAGGTATTTTAAGGCAGAAAAATATTTGGATGGGGGTGCAGGTAGCCTTATAGATGTTACAAGGTGGTTCTATCCACCAAAAAAAGAAGGCGCTGTCATCCTCCAGGGTGAGTTAGATGATGCATGCAAACAGTTGATAGGTATACTTAAAGAAAAGGGGGTGCTCCAGTGAGCTACACACTTATCATCTCTGAGGTAAGAAGAGGAGTTTTTGAGGAGAGGAATCTTGATTCCCTTGGTCTTGCCCATATGTTGAAAAAATCCGTATATATGCTTTTGCCTGATGGCCAGTATCCAGTAAATGAAAAGTGGTCAGATGTATTGATTCAGACAGACATGAAAGAAGAGATGTTTTCCATGCCCAAAAACATATGTCTCTTGCTTGAGAAGGTCATAGATAGATTCGAAATGCCGGATGAGATAATCCTGACCCATTCTTCATCAGGGACAGAGTGTGCTTCCTATATAGCCGGCTATTTTAAGCTCCCTGTAATAACAGATGTAAACGGCATGGATAAGGATGCCAAGACCTTCTATAAAAGCTATTACTCCGATAAGGTTTATGGTGAATTTTCCGTTACAGGGCAGGGGCCTGTTGTTATTACTGTAAGAAGCGGTGCGTTCAGGGGATATATGGAAGAGAGGCCTGATTCATATAAAAAGGAGACCATTGAGGGTGTATCCCCGGACAGCGATAGGACCTTTATTGAGTTCGTCGAAGAAGAAAAGACAGAGATAGATATAACAAAGGCAGAGTTTCTCGTATCTGTAGGCAGGGGTGTAGGTAATAAGGATGAATTACCTGCATATGATGAACTGACAGGGATTTTAAACGCTACACTGTCGTGCTCAAGGCCTGTTGTAGATAAGATGTGGCTACCCAAGGCAAGGCAGGTAGGTCAATCAGGTAAGACAGTGAGGCCAAAGGTTTATCTTGCCATGGGTATTAGCGGTGCATTCCAGCATATAACAGGTATGAAGGATTCTGAGTGCATAATAGCGGTGAATAAAGACCCGGAGGCACCCATATTCCAGTATGCCCACTACGGTATTGTGGGGGATATGAATAAGGTGAGGGACAAGCTTAAAGAACTCTTGAAGGGATAAAATAAAGGGCATCTTCTGTCCTTTTTTATAAGGGTGAATAATTGTCTGAAATACATGTGTTGGTCATAGGTGGTGGTATAGCAGGGATAACAGCTGCTCTCGAGCTTGCCTCCTGCGGGGTAGAGGTAACCATGCTTGAGGAGGGTCCGTCCATAGGAGGCAGGATGATACAGCTCGATAAGACATTCCCAACCCTTGATTGTTCATCATGTACCTTGACCCCCAAGATGGTAGAGGTAGCCCTTAATCCAAAGATAGAGCTCCTGACCCTTGCAATGCCCATAGAGGTATTAAGGGAAAGCAGGGGATTTAAGGTAAAGATAAGAAAAAGGCCAAGGTATGTGGATATGTCAAGGTGCACTGCCTGCGGGCTTTGTTCAGATGCATGTGTCATGAAAGGCAGGATAAGACATGAATTCGATTGCAATCTCAGTAAAAGGCCTGCCATATACATACCCTTTCCCCAGGCTGTGCCTCAGAAATATCTCATCGATGGTATGGGCTGTCTTTTTATCTCAAGGGGAAAATGTAAGAAGGCATGCGTTGATGTATGCGGACCCAATGCCATAGATTTCAGCCAGAAAGAGGAGATATTAGAGAGGTATTACGACTCTATAATAGTTGCACCGGGCTTTGACCTCTATGACCCTACAGAAAAAAAGGAATTGGGATACGGCACTCTCGAAGGGGTATTAACAGGGTTAGAGTTTGAGAGGTTATGTTCTGTTACAGGGCCTACAGGAGGCGAGATAAAATTAAACGGAAAGGTCCCCAGGAGGTTCTATTTCATCCAGTGCGTAGGCTCAAGGGACAGGCAGACAGGGGCCCGTTTCTGTTCAAGGGTATGCTGCATGTATACTGCAAAACATGCAAACATAATAAAGGATAGGATAAAAGATGCCCAGATATATATATCCTATATAGATGTGAGGGCATATGGCAAGGGTTATGAAGAATTCTACAAAAATACCCAGGATGCAGGGACATTCTATATAAGGGGTATCCCCGGTGAGGTAGTTCAGACCAAAGAAGGCCTCTTAGTGAGGGTTGAGGATATGTTAAGCGGTGAGATAAGGGAGATAGATACGGATGTGGTTATACTGGCAACAGGGGTGAGACCCCACAAAGGCACTGAAGAACTCTGTAATATAATGTCTCTAAAAAAGGACGAATACGGGTTTATAAAGGTCAATGCCACTGAGCCATCAAGGACAAACATAGAAGGCATATTTGTGTGTGGTATGGCATCGGGACCAAAGGACATAGCAGATACAGTAGCGTCTGCCGGTGAGGCTGTGGCGAGATGTATGGAATATCTCAAAGAGTGAATATAAAAGGTGAAAAGTGAGGATCGGGATATTTATCTGTCACTGCGGGCATAATATAAAGTCTACAGTGGATATAGAGGGGTTAAAGGGGTATTTTAAAGGTCTTAATAACATCGCATGTGTAGAGGATTATCCCTTCATGTGCTCTGAGCCTGGTCAGGCACTTATCAAAAGTAGTATTGAAAGATTTGGTCTTGGAAGGGTAATCATAGCAGCATGCACAAAGGCACTCCATCAGGATATGTTTAAAAACCTTGTCAGGGATGCAGGGCTAAACCCATTTTTACTAAGAAGGGTCAGCATAAGGGAACACTGTTCATGGACAGGTGAAGATATAGAAAAGAATACCTCAAAGGCCATAAGGCTGATTAGGGCAGGTATATACTCTTCAGCCCACTACGAGCCCCTTGAGGAGAAACAGGTTGAGGTAAACAAGTCAGCCCTTATCCTGGGTGGCGGTATCTCAGGGATGAGTGCAGCGGCATTCCTGGCAAGGGCAGGCATAGAGGTCTATCTCGTAGAGAAAGAAAAAGAGCTTGGCGGTCATGTGAGGCATCTCGAGGATGTCTGGCCGGTGAGGGAGAGGGGTAAAGATATTATAGAGAGGATGACCGAGGAGTTAAAGACCCTCAATAATGTCCACATATTCACATCATCGAGGCTTGTCTCCTTTGGGGGTTCATTCGGCAACTACGAGGCAGTCATCGAAAACAGTGGAGGAGAAATAAAGGTCATAGTAGGTGGTGTTATTGTAGCCATAGGCTTTACAGCCTTTGACCCTTCAATAAAGCCTGAACTCCAATATGGCATTGATAAGAGGGTAATTACAACCCTTGAATTTGAAGAGAAAATGCATGAGCTTCCAATAAAGGAGGGCTCAAGGGTGGCAATCCTCCACTGCATTGGCTCAAGGGATGAGATTATAGGCAGGCCATACTGCTCAAGGATATGCTGTATCAATGCCATAAAGACCGGAGAGGCAATCAAAAACCGTTTCAAGGACTCTTATGTCGAGTCCTTTTATATGGATGTGAGGTCTCATCCCAGGGGAGGAGAAGAGTTTTACGAGGACACCCAGGAAAAAGGTCTCCTGTTCACAAGGGCAAACATATCCGAGATTATCCCGGAGCAGGGCGGTCTCGTATTAAGGGGCGAGGATACACTCCTTGGTATGCCCTTTGAGAGGGAATTTGACCTTGTTGTCCTCTCCATTGGCATGTCACCCCCTAAGGATAATCAGGAGATTGCAGGCCTCCTTAAGATAACCCTTGATAAAGACAGATTTTTTCTTGAGGCACATCCAAAACTCAGGCCCTATGATACAGCCCTGAAGGGGATATTTATTGCAGGGACATGTTCAGGCCCAAAGGATATGGAGGAATCCATAAACCACGGAAGGGCATCGGCAGTGAAGCTCTACGGGCTTTTAAACCTCGGATATGCCTTTATTGAGCCTTTTGTGGCCTATGTAGATCCAAAGAGATGCAGTGGTTGCAGGATGTGTGAACAGGCATGTGTGGCAAAGGCTATCAAATTCGACGAAGGTCTCCATATCGTAAGGGTGGAGGAGGCAGCATGTATGGGCTGTGGCCTCTGCAATGCCACATGTCCGTCTTCTGCCATAGCCCTCAAAGGCTACAAGGATACCATAATTGATGATGAGATAAGTGCGCTAACAGAGGCAGTTTAGGGTAGAGCAATGTTAGATATAGATAATGTATCTACGGAGGTTAAATATGGCTGAAGGCAACAAAGAAACGCCTGAGATAATAGGATTTGCATGTTCGTTTTGTTCATTCAAGGCCTCTGAGATGGCCGGGAGCCTGAGGATGAAATATCCTGAAGGGGTAAAGCTCATAGAGGTCCCGTGTTCCAGCAGGGTTGACCCTGCCTTTATCATAAAGGCATTGATGGAGGGTGCGGATGGCGTATTCGTTGCCGGCTGCCACCCGGGGGACTGTCACTTCATAAAGGGTAACTATTATACCAGGAGGAAGATAGCGGCATTAAAAGAGATGTTTCGTGCCTTTTCCATAGATGAGAAGCTAAGGCTCTTCTGGGTCAGCGCCTCTGAGGCCAGGAGGTTTGTTGATAAGGTTACAGATATGTATAACAACATAAAGGAAACGAAAAGATGAAAGGGAAAAAGCTTAAAAATAGCCATTTAGATTCCTTATTCGATGGTTTTCTAAAGGAAGAGGGCAGTATTATTTTGGGATTTAAAAGAGATGGCAATGCCATTGGCCACCACATATTCAAGGGCAGCGCAAAAGATTACTCCCTTATTAATCCTTTTTTTAGTGCCAACGGTGCCATTTATTTCAGGAGGCTGTTTTCAAAAGGGGCAAAACTCCTTTTCATCTTGAGACCATGCGAGATAAGGGCATACGTGGAGCTGACAAAACTCACACAGATTGAGAGGGAAGGCATCGTTGCCATATCAGTAGACTGTCCAGGCACAGAATCAGAAAAAGAAAAGACAGATAGGGCTTCTCTCCCAGAGGATATAAGAGACTATTTTAAAGGGGATAACAAAAAACGCTGGGCATGCATCAACTGCAGGGAAAAAAGAGGGGTTGTGGGAGATGCAGGTATAAGGCTGGATAGGGATTACAACATGTGGATTATCCCGTATACTGAAAAAGGGGAGAGATTGATTGAAACCTTAGAGGGAGAATTGACAGATATACCTATTGATATGGCAATAAGCCCGGATAGACAAACGGATAGTTTCAAGACTGATATGGATGCATTGCGGTCAGACCTGAAGAGGTGTGTCCTCTGTATGAACTGCCGGGATATGTGCCCTGTTTGTTACTGTGTTGATTGTGTATTCAATGGAGATGAATACCTGCCCAGAGGTGATGCACTTTTAAATAAGGTCTTACGGACAGGCTCAACGGATATGCCCCAGGGAAAAGAACTCTTTCACCTTATAAGGATGTACCATGTCTCCCAGACATGTGTAGGTTGCGGTGCCTGTGAAGAGGCATGCCCCCAGGATATACCCCTTACTAAATATTTCAAGGGCATCTCGGAGAGGCTTCAGGGTATTTTTTCTTATATGTCCGGGAGGGGTTTCGATGAGGCCATACCCTATACCACATTTATAGAGGATGAGTTAAAAGATGCAGAGGATTGATAGTAATCACATGAATGAAAGGGTCTTTGAGCTTACAGGCTATCGCAGAGAGGACTTCTCCGTATGCCTCGGCTGTAAGATATGTGCATCTGTTTGCACTGTCAATGATTTGGCAATAAATGTAAATCCCCAGGACATCCTCCTTTCCCTTTTCATGGGTAAGGCGGTAGATAAGGCACATCCTCTGTTCAGATACTGCACAAACTGTTATCAATGCACAAATGCCTGCCCCTGGGGTATAAGGATACCGGAGGTCATAAGGGCTGTCCGAGAAAGCCTCGGTATGGAGACATTGTTCGAGAGGGTTTTCAAGGGTTCTGTGGGGATATGGGGCAGGGTATATGAGCCTTATATCTTTTTAAAGACAGGGTTGTTTCTCGCAAGAGAAGGGTATCTCAGATATATGCCGAGATGGACAGGATATATGAGCTTTCACCTCCCTAAGAAGGTGAAAATAAAGACGGGGTCATAAATGGAATTTGCATATTATCCAGGTTGTTCTTTAACGGGGTCTGCCAAAAAATTCGATAGAGGTGTAAGGAAAATTTTTTCTATGCTCGGTCATACCCTTGTGGATATCCCTGACTGGAACTGTTGCGGGGCATTTGAATATGGTGACAAGAGAAAGCTCATGGAATTGTCAGGAGAAAACCTGAAGAAGGCAAAGGATATATCAAAGGATATAATAGCACCATGCCCTGCCTGTTCGAGAAACCTCAAGGAGTCCAATGAAGACAGTGTCTTTAGGGTATATAACCCCATTGAACTCTTCACGAGGGAATTTCTCTCGGGCCTTAAAATCGAGAGGGATCTCAAAGGCCAGATATTTACACCCTATTATGGCTGTGTTCTTCTAAGACCTAAGGAGACCGCCATCCCTGACAGCAATGTCATGGAGGGCTTTGTTACAAATCTGGGTGGTGAGACTGCCGGAGAAAAGATAAAGGACAGGTGTTGCGGTGGCAGCCAGTTTTTCATAAACAAATGGGCAACCGAGAGGCTGTCGAGGATGATTATAGAGAAATCAAAGGGGATAATACTTGTATTCTGCCCCTTGTGCCATATGGCGCTTACCACATTCTCAAAAGACGAGAGGGTTGTGTATTTCACTGATCTTTTACTCTATGTAGCAGGGGAGAGGGCTCATATATGAAGATTCTGATAATAGGCGGTGGCATAAGCGGTATATCTGCTGCAAAGGTGGCCCTTGGCAAAAGACATGATGTAACAATCCTGGAATCCCAGGGGGTACCAGGTGGTCTTATGGCCCGTATAGCCAACTGCAGGGTAGGATTTAAGACTTTTTTTGACGAGATCAGAGAAAAAAAGGGATTAACAGTAATCAATGGTGCATGCATTGAAAAGGTAAAAAGGGTTGGCATGGGGTTTTCAGTGGGCCTTGACAACGGACAGGTGCTGGATGCAGACCGTGTAATAATATCAGCAGGCCTGACACCCTATGACCCTGTGGAATATAAAGGTAAAAGAGTCCTGACAAGCCTTGAATACGACAGTGTCATAGACCAGAGACAGGGCGAGCTCCCTTCTGATTTTCACAAGATTGCATTTTTTCTGTGCGTTGGCTCCCGTTCAAAGGAATACCCCCTTTGTTCTTCAGTGTGTTGTTCCTATACCATAAGGGAGATAAAGTGGACACTCCAGAGGGCCAAACCGGAGATAACTGTTTTTTACAATGACCTGAGGTTCTTTGGCCAGGAGTTTTTCATGGAGAGGGCATTCAGGGATTCAGGGGTGAGGTTTATAAGGGCAAATTCCAGATATTTTGACGAGGATGACGATGGTGTGACAGTGAGGTTTTATGCCGGAGGAGGTATAAAAGAGGAGCGCTTCAACTATGCTGTCCTTGCCATAGGCCTAAGACCCAATCCTGAACTTAAAAAACTGGCAAGCCTCTTTGGTTTTTCCCTGAATGAATACGGATTTGTCAGGGAGGATAGACCCCTTACCACAGATGCAGAGGGTGTGTATGTCTCCGGTGGTGCCCTTGAACCCATGAATATCAAGGATTCCATATTAACAGGTTTCGGTGCAGGGTTTCTGGCATCAATGGATGGGGACACAAGAGATGACCTTATATCGTATAACAATATCATTTACAGGGAAGAGCCCCCTGCTTTTGACATATCAGATTCAGGCCATAACATATATCTATTCTATCTTGCCACAGAGAATCCGGGGCATGCATATCTCTATGAGTATGTATCAGCGAGATACATTGAGGCAGCAAGGATGCTAAAGAGAGAAAAAAAGGATGTCTATGTGGTGACGAGGAATATGGTGACGCCTTCCTATGCTGAGATTGATTATGAACAGGCAAGGAGGGAGGGTGTTGTATTTATCCACCTGGAAGAGGAAGAGCAGGCCTTCTTTGATAACAGCGTCTTTAAGATTACAGGATGCGGCAGGGATATCACTATTGAGAACCCGAGGATTATCCGTCTTGACGATTATATAGATGGGTTAAAGGAGAAGGAGTTTCTTTCTCTATACAGGTCTGAGCCCCAATTGAGATGGTCTCCTACAAAATGGAACAGAAAGAGATACCATATAGGATTTATAAGACACCCCAGGGACAAAAGATGGGAAGACAGGGAGAGGCTTGGCGCTATAGGTGAGATAACCCTGAACATGATAGAAGAGAGGGTCTTGCCCCAGGTCAACGAAGAAAGGTGTAGCGGTTGTGGCTCATGCAAAAACGCCTGTCCCCATGAGGCAATAGAGATAGAGTTAAAACAGAAAGACCTTGCAATCTTTGGCCCTAACCCAACAACCTTCATCCCCATCGCCCATATAAGGGAGGATACATGTGCAGGCTGTGGTCTTTGTGTCTCCACCTGCCCATCTGATTCCATATCCATGGAGGCACAGGAATTCCTTGGCCTTGAAAATTCTTGACAACCCCTAATAAATAATAGCAAAATTAAACCTATAAGGTGGTATTGAGATGCCATGGAGAATAAGGGGCATCAAGATATTGGTCTAAATGTTTATTCAGACAATACCGGCCAGAGAGGATCGAATATCGATAACCAAACCATAAACATGGATGAATCGGCCTATAAGGACTTATTTGAAAATGCTGTTATGGGCATATATCAGAGTACGCCTGATGGTCGTTTTCTTAATGTTAACAATGCCTTTGTCCATATGCTCGGTTACAGCTCAAAAGAGGAGCTTCTGGAAGGCGTAAGGGACATAGCCCGTCAATTCTATGTGAACCCAGAAGACAGAGAGAGATTTAAGCAGTCCCTTGCAGAAAAGAATGAACTAAGGGATTTCGAGGTGGAGGTCCGCTGCAAAGGCGGGGGTACCATATGGATTGTAAGTAACACCAGGGCTGTTAGAGACATAAAGGGCAATATCATTTATTATGAGGGCACTGTCCAGGATATAACAGAACGAAAGAGGGCTCAGGATGAACTTAAAAAGGTTCACAGGCAGCTTTTTGACATCATAGACAACCTCCCGGATGCAACATTTGTCATCGACGAGCATAGAAGGGTGATAGCCTGGAACAAGGCTATAGAGGATATGACAGGGGTTAAAAAGAAAGATATTATTGGTCAAGGTGACTATGCCTATTCAATCCCGTTTTATGGCAAAAGACGACCCATACTCATCGACCTCCTATTTATAACAGATGTTGAGATAGAGAAGAAATACGATTTTGTCCATAAGAGGGGCAATAAATACTATGTAGAGGTCTTTGTCCCCGGGGTATACAGGGGCAAGGGCGGATACCTCTGGGCAGCGGCATCAAGGCTCTTTGATGAGGAAGGCAGGGTCATAGGTGCCATGGAGTCCATAAGGGATATTACTGAATGGAAGAGGGCAGAGGCACAGTTAAAGGCCAGTGAGGAGAAATACAGGGGTATATTTGACAATGCAGTAGAGGGTATATTCCAGACTTCACCGGAAGGGAGGTTTATAAGTGTTAACCCTGCCCTTGCAGCCATGATGGGTTTTGATTCCCCTGAGGAGATGATAGAAAAATTTACAGATATAGGGAGGCAACACTATGTAATCCCTGGAGAGAGGGAGCGATACAGGAGACTCCTTGCGGAGAATGGTTTTGTAAAGGGTTTTGAGGTCCAAGTTTATCGCAAGGACAGCAAAAAGATATGGATATCAGTAAGCTCAAGGGCAATATATGATGCCGCAGGTAGGCTTGACCATTACGAGGGCACGGTAATAGATATAACAAAGAGAAAAGAGGCAGAAGAAGACCTAAAAAAGGCATATGGAACCATAAGAGACATCATAGAGGGCACACCCACTGGTATATATGTAGTAAATGAGGATGGATACATGGAATATGCAAATCCAGCATTTGCTGAAATCTCAGGTATTGAGCTGGATAAGATTAAATCAATAAATGTCTTAGAACTCTCCACATATAAAGAAGCCGGCTTATCAGATAAGATAAAGTCTGCCCTGGAAGGTCAATCGTTTTCTATCGGGCCGATGGAGTATACCTCTTATCACAGCAGGAAAAAAACTATAAGGAGATATACCGGTATACCCATTGAAGAGGCAGGTAAAAGAAAGGCCGTTATATTTATTGAGGATTTGACAGAGTTAAAAGAGGCTGAAAAACAACTAAAAAAGGAGCGAGAGACATTCTTCTCCATCCTTGAGAACTCCATGAACGGTGTTATCCTTGTAGGACAAGACGGGAGATTTAGTTATGTAAACCCGGAATTCACTAACATCACAGGCTATACAATAGATGATGTCCCTGATGGAAGGCATTGGTTTCATAAGGCATTCCCAGACCCTGAGTATAGAAGGCATATCATAGGTGAGTGGAAGAAGGATAGAACCAGGGGAAAGAGGGGGGCAAACCTCCAGTTCCATGTGGTCTGCAAAGACAAATCAGTCAAGGAGATAGAGTTTAAGTCTACACACCTTGAAGACGGATCTTCTGTAACAATACTCTCTGACATAACAGAGTTAAAGCATGCTGAAAGGGCATTAAGGGAGAGCGAGGAGAGATTTCGTTCCCTCTTTGAGGGCTCAAGGGACGCCATATATTTTACAAAGGGTAACGGCAATCTGATAGATGGCAACCAGGCGTTTATAGAGATGTTCGGTTATAAGAGGGAGGAGATAAAACTGCTTAATGCAAGGGTTGCGTATGCCGATGGGGAGGAGATAGAGAGACTAAAAAAGGTCTTAAAGCGTAATGATTTTGTCAAGGACTTTGATATAAGGCTTAAGAAAAAGGACGGGTCTATTATGGACTGTCTCCTCACTGTCTCCTGCAGGAGGGACGAGAAGGGAAAGGTATACGAATATCAGGGCATAGTAAGGGATATAACAGAGAGGAAAAAGACAGAGGAGGCAGTAAGATACATGGCATTCCATGATATGCTCACAGGCCTTCCCAACCGTTCTCTCTTTAATGACAGGCTTAATGTAGCCTTGGCACATGGAGAGCGTTTTGAGAAGATGGTGGCTGTCATGATGCTTGACCTGGATAGATTCAAGGAAGTAAACGATACCTATGGTCATACTACAGGAGATAGATTGCTAAAGGCAGTGGCAGACAGGCTTATAAGCCAGATACGTAAAGGCGACACAGTGGCAAGGATGGGCGGGGATGAGTTTATGCTTATATTTACAGACTTAAAAGACAGAGAAGATGCCAGGGCTATAGCAGAGAAGATTGTCGATGAGTTTAAACCCCCCATACACTTCAATGGGATAACACTCTATATAACCATAAGCCTCGGTGTAGCCTTATTCCCTTATGACGGACAAGACATAGATACCCTTGTAAAGAATGCAGACATTGCCATGTATGGTGTGAAATATTCCGGGAGAAATGGCTATAGATTCTATGAACAAGACCAGAGATTAAAAGGGGATAGACCAGAGGCATTTAATTGAAAGGGTCAGCCCCATCATTTTAAAAAATCAGGGATAATGGATTGAAAAATAGAGCATGAGATTCTTTTATAGTGGTGTCCTCACAGGGCTATAGCCCTCGATTAATTAAACGTTATCTTAACAATAGAGAAATCATCATCCAGTGTTTCTTTTCCGCTCATCTCATGGACAAATCTGTATAGACCCTCAAGTTCAGACCCAGGCCTGCCCCTTTCTGACAGGAGGAATGTCTTGAGACTGTTTAGACCCCATATGGTCCCATCACCCCTTGTTATCTCATAACATCCATCAGACAGGACATATAGGGTGCAATCCAAGGGGACATCAGTCTCAGCACACCTGTATTCTATACCGGGGATGCCACCTATAAACATATTCTCTGTAAATAGCTCTTTTATGTCATTATCCCTGGTTATCAAAAGCGCCGGGGGATGGCCTGCGCAACCATATCTCAACTTCCTCGTTTTTATGTTGTATACACCATACCAGATGGTAAAGTATAGATTGTTGTGTTTTTCCATCTGAAAGGTCTCGTTTAGGGTCTTTAATACCATCTCCGGTGACCTGAAATCAGTATCTGGTAGGGTCTGGGTCCTTAAATCGTTTAATGCAGATACAGACAACAGGGCAGGAACCACCCCGTGGTCGCATACATCGAGGAGATATACGGCAAAGTGCTCTTTGTCTATCCAGTGATAACCAAAGGTATCGCCACCAAGCTGGGCAGAGGGGATATAATACCAATCAGTCATGATAGGACCATTTTTTATGGGTGGAGGGAGTAGTGACAATACATGATTGGCTGCACTGGCCAGTTGTGCAGCAAGGGCCTGCTGGCTTTTAAGAAGGGCATCATATGCCTCATTTTTCTGGAGCAGGTTTATATATCCCTTTGAATGATAACGTATCCTTGCGATAAGCTCTATCTTGTCCGGTAGTTTTACAAGGTAGTCATTTGCACCAACCCTGAACGCCTCTGCCTTTGTTATGGCCTCTTCCTTACTTGATAGGACTATGAGGGGGACATCCTTTAATTTTGGATGAACCCTGTAAAACTTAACAAGGGTCAAACCATCTACCTCAGGCATAACCAGGTCCTGCAGTATTACTGTCGGGGAGACCTCTGTAGCCATTTTTATGGCGGCTGTGGGGTCCTGACAGAAAAAAAAGGATATGTCATCCTCGCCTGCCAGCATACGCCTCACTGTCTCTCCCACCATCAACTGGTCATCCACTAAAAAAACCCTTATCCCGTGTACTGTCAAATCCTTTTCAGGTTGTTTTTCCTTTCCATTATTCATATATGTTACCTTCCATCAATCTCTTCAGGTATTTTACAATGCCATGGGCAATATCCTCTAAAGGCAATATCTCATCTATTGCACCAATCTCTACAGCAGCCTTAGGCATACCATACACGATAGATGTCTTTTTATCCTGGGCTATAGTATACCAACCTGCCTTTTTTAATTTTAACATGCCTTTTGCACCGTCCCTGCCCATACCTGTTAAAAGCACAGCAACACCGCCCCACTGCCAGTTGTCTAAAAGGCTGTAAAAAAATTCATCTACCGATGGTCTATATGGGTTGTCCTTAGGTTCTTTTGTATATGTGAAGGAAAGGTCACGGTCTAATATGAGATGGTCATTTGTCGCAGCAACATAGATTGTGTCTTTTTCAGGTTTAATGCCCTTTTCTGCAACCATGACCCTTAACCCTGTCTTCCCTCCAAGCCATTCCACCAGACCATGGGCAAACTGGATATCCACATGCTGGATTATCACAATGGGCGCACCTATCCTGGAGGGTAATCTTGATATAACCTCACCGAGGGCCCCTGGCCCCCCTGTAGATGAGCCGATTGCCACCAGAGGATGGGGTGGTTTTAGGATTTTATCTTGTCCTTTATCCCTGTCCGTTGATGTGATATCCCCTTTTTTGATGAGCTTCTCTATGGTATATATCTTTTTTAATAGCTCATCCTTCCCTTTTAAATGACCGTTGGCATCCATAAAAGGGATTACCGCTGCATCGAGGGCACCGTTACCCATTGCCTCAAATATCCTTGCAGCATCCTTGGATATGCCATCGGTGAGAATAAGTATCGGGCATGGCCTCTCCCTCATAATAAGCCCTGTAGCCTGAACGCCATCCATAATACCAAGGTCAAGACCCATTAAGATCAGTTCAGGGCTGTCTTTTATTGCCTTATCCACTGCCTCCTTGCCATCATGGGCTATCCATGCAATAATGTATCGAGGCTGGGAGCAGAGGATATTTTTTATTATCTCAATGGTTTTTGTATTGTTGCTAACTATAGATATATGCATATTGGAGTATCCGTACCAATGTTAATTATTGAAAAATATCCAAAACTCTTAAGGTCCTCCTATAAGGTCTCTGACAGCATTTATTAATCCCTCGTCCTGAAAGCTACTTTTTGTAAGGTAATAGTTTGCCCCTGCCTCAAGCCCTTTGATTCTATCTTCTGCCCTTTCTTTATAGGATACAATGATTATGGGTATCTCTTTAAGGTTAGGGTCACTCCTGATCTTTTTTACCAGGTCTATGCCGTTCATCCTCGGCATATCAATATCTGACACGATAAGGTCGAACCTGTCAAGTTGCAGTGCATTAAAACCATCTACACCATCAACAGCCACCTTTACCTCATAACCTGCATTCTCCAGGAGCCTCCTCTCCACCTCCCTTACTGTTAATGAGTCATCTACAACAAGGATGTGCTTTTTCTGTGCCTCTTTTAGTCCCCTGTAACCACCTACTTTTTTCAATCTGCCGAGGTTCAGGAGATTATCTATTGAGCGGACAAGATCATCTACATCAAGAATCAAGACAGGTGACCCATCCTCAAGGACAGCACCGGCACTTATATTAGGCACCTTTCCCAAACGGACATCAAGTGGTATAACCACGAGCTCCCTTTCACCGAGAAATCTATCCACAACAAGGCCGTATCTATTCATACGGTCGCTTATGACAACAATGTTTATATCCTCATCATCTCTTTCTGTAGATGGTAGCCTTAGAACCTGATGTGCATCTATTATTCCTATGTTTTCATTTTCAAATGTGTAAAACTGCTTGTCCTCTAATATCTTTAACCTGTTCTGGTTTGTTACGATGACAAAATCAATACGGGTCAGGGGTATAGCATAGGTCTCGCCGCTTATCTCCACAAGGAGGGTCCTCAAAACCGAAAGGGTTAATGGGAGCTGGAGGTGAAAGGACGTGCCTGACCCCTTTTTTGTCTCCACCCTAACAGAACCGCCCACACCTTGCACCATTGTTAAAACCACATCCAATCCAACACCCCTCCCTGAGACCTCTGTTATATCTCTTGCCGTTGAAAAACCAGGGAGAAAAAGGAAATTAAGAAGTTCTTCATCACTTAGGTCACGGGCCATTTCAGGGGTGCAGTGCCCTTTTTCTACTATCTTTGACCTCAGCTTTTCTATGTCAATACCCCTTCCATCATCTGAAACAGTTATATGGAGCATGCCTGAGCTGTGATGGGCCTCCAGCGTGAGAAGGCCTTCTTCTGTCTTACCTGCTGCCAGCCTCTCCTGTGGGGTCTCTATGCCGTGGTCCAGTGCGTTGCGTAATAGGTGTGTAAGGGGTGACTCCATCTTTTCGAGTATATCCCTGTCTATCTTGGTTGACTCTCCTATAATCTGGAAATCTACCTTTTTGCCCAGTGCCTTTGTTAAATCACGGACCATACGGGGGAAACCGTGAAGCCCGTCAGAAAAAGGCCTCATCCTTATTGCAATGGCCTCACCGTATAATTTATCTGCAAGATGCTCGAGATTCCTGGAAAAGAGCTCAAAATCCACAATATGCCCTGAAAGGACCTCACGGAGGGAATCAAGCTGTCTTAATGATTCACCAAACCTCTCCTGGATCTCCCTTGGTATATCCTTTCCCTTTGTATAATAGAATATATTCTCCAGGTTGCTGTATACGTCCATAAAGTAGTCTTTCATCTTAAGGAGGGATGCAGAAAAAGGCTTTGCTGATTTTGCCTGAACGAGGCACTCACCTGCAAAACCCATAAGACGGTTGAGGCTCTCCGAGACTACCCTTACAAAGCTCTCCTCCTCTTTTTCAGATGGTTTAGCCTTTAGTATCTCATCTTTTTTAACAGGTATCTCCTGTTGCTTTGGTGCTATCTCCTGGGTATCCGGCAGCTTAGAAACCCCCTGTTCTTTAGGGATAGGGGGTTTTTCAGGTATATCTTGAACAACTGGAGGGGTGCTTAATATGGCATGGATTTTTTTACTCAATTCCTCAATAGCCGCACCTTGCTCTTTTAACCAGCCCTCTATCGATGTATTTTCTACCCTTGCAAGGCTTATGAATATATCGTTTCCCTTGAGGAGCCTGTCTATATACTCAGAGCCCAGTCTCAATTTACCCTGCCTTGCCGCAGATAACACATCCTCCATGGAATGGGCTAAACCAACGATTGCATCTAAACCAACGAGACGGGCAGCACCTTTGATGGAATGGGCAGCACGCATCAGCGTCTCTATTGACTCTGGGTCACCGCTTTTTTCAACATCCACGAGCCCTGATTCCAAAAGTTTTGAATAGTTTTCCAGTTCAATACGAAAGAGGTCGAGCATGGAGAGGTCAGCCAGATCTGCCATCAGCTTATAATACTCCTCTTTAAGGCCTGGAGAAAACTGTCCTCGTTTAAAAGACCAACCTTGTTATCCTGGAGGTTGAATATGCCTTCTATAAATGTTGAGGGCGACTTGGTTAATGTAACAGGTGGTTCCTCTATGTCGTTTATGGGTATCCTGTAGATACCCAAGACCTCATCCACAGGAAAGACATATCTCTCTCCATTTTTATTTATAACTATCATACGCCTATAAATTCTCTGGTCTTGTTGTACCTTTTCCTCATCAGGGGCATATTCAAGGAGGCGTGCAAGGGATATGCAGAGTAAAAGCTCACCGTTAATATTGGCTACGCCCATGAAGACATTATTTGTCCTGAAAGGGACCCTGTGCACAGGCCTTATGCTCGTTGTCTCCTGAAGATATATTGTCTTGAAGGCAAGCCATTCCTTTTCTACCCTGAAGATAATAACAGAGAGATAGTCCTCAATCTCTTTCTCCTTGATACTGCTGAGATTTTTTGTTGCCTCCTCAATGAACTCAATGGGCATATCCCTGTCGAAAAGACCCCTGCCAGCCTTATTATAGATACTGCAATTGCGGCAATGAACAAGGCTCGTTAGCTCAGGGCACGATGAATCCCCGAATATACCTATTGTCTTCCAGCAATGGGATTGTCTCTGTACTAAACCCATATCCCCTCAGTCCTGTGAAAAATCTATCCAAAAATTACGACCATTTTCAAAGGCCTAGATTTGTGCCTCTATCCTTTATCCCTCTCTTATCGGTCTTCTCTATTCGTTTTATCCTCCCCATGATCACAGATGCCTTTTCTGTCTCCCCTTTTTTTTCATAGAGCAGGTAGAGGTGAACAAGGGCATCATAATAAAAGGGGTCTAAATAAAGGGCCTTCATAAAGAGGGTCTCAGCCCTCTCAAAATGGTTTAATGCCTGCTGTATAAGCCCCATGAGGTAATATACCTCTTTATTGTCTATATGGCCATGGAGGAACTCCTCGCAGAGATGGTATGCCTCCTTGAGTGCCCCTCTGTCAGCCAGGGATTGTGCTGTAACAAGGATTGATTCATCTACCTTCTGTCCCTGGACAGGCATGTCTATTATGTCTTTATGTTGACCGACAGAACCCCTATCTAAAAAAGCCTTTTTCTTTCCCTGTTTTTCCCTGTGTTTGATAACAGGTCCTGCTGAATCAGGTATCTTTTTTGTGCAGGCAAATGCACCTGGGTGTCCCATAGGGGAATATCCATTGTTGATACACAACATGACCTCAGAGTGGCCTACAATCAAAACCCCTTCCGGCAAAAGCAGACGATCGATATTTTTAAATACCTTTTCTCTGGCCTCATGGGTGAGATAGATAAAGAGGTTCTTGCAAAAGATTATATGGTAAGGCCTCTGGTTGAATAAAAAATTTTGACTGACCATATTGTCTATATAAAAATCAACAGATTTTTTTACCTTCTCATCTACCTTAAAACCCCCCTCTGTCTTTGAGAAATACCTATCTTTGAGGCCTCCATAATGTTTCTCATCACGGAAAGACCTCTTTTTGTAGACACCATGTCTTGCAAAGTCAATAGCGCTTTTACTGATATCCGCTGCATCTATTTGAAAACTATCCGGGGCAAGACCTGCTTCAAGGAGGGTTATGGCTATGGAATATGGCTCTTCCCCGGTGGAACAGGGTGCTGACAGTATCCTCAGGCCCATACCACTTTCTTTTATGGGACCTATATGTCCCACATATCTCTTTAAAAAATCAAAAGAGCCTCTGTCTCTAAAAAACCACGTCTCGCATACAGCCAGTCTGTTATAAAGCCTCTCCAGTTCCTCAGGTTCTGATTCCATCAATCTCAGATAGCTATCCATATCCCGTATATCAAGGGATTCCATCTGTGATTTAATGAGATTAATAAATGCCTTCTCCCCTGTGGACTCAGGGTCAAAACCTGTTGCCTCTGAAACAAATCTTTTTAATGTCTCATAACTATTCATTAATTTCCCTTAGTTCATAAAGACTTGCTGCCTTTATCTCCTGCGGGAGCAGTTCATCTATCTTGAGTCTCTGTATCATACCCATCTCATCATAGGTGATATCCCCTAAATATTTTATGCCCTCCATCCTTATGCCGAGGGGTTTGAAGTCCTCTTCCTTGCAATATATGGTCTCTGTAGCCTTTTCTGCCAAGAGACCGAGCATGCGGTGATTGTTGTCCGGGTCTAAATAATCCACTATTATGACCCGTGTGCTGAAGAGAAATCTTGATGGTCTGCCGGTAAGCAAGATAGACAGGTCAATAACAGGTATTATATTCCCCCGATAATTAAATAAACCGCAAATATATTCAGGGGTATGGGGTATCTTTTTAAAAAGCACTACAGGGGTTATCTCAATGATCCTGGATACCTCAAGACAATAACGCTCCTTACCTATCTCAAAAAGTAGAAAAAGCATAACCCCCCTATGTATCTATATTAAAACGGGTTACCTCATCCTTCAGGTTCGCTATTGCCTCATTTAGCTGCTGGGTCACCTTTTTGAATTCCATCATAAGCTCTCTTGTGTATCTTGTTGTCTCGTTTACCTGTTCTATGGCAGTGCTTATCTGTGCTGCACTCTCAGACTGCATCTGCATGCCTTCATTGACCACCTCAAACTGCGGAACAAGCTGTTGTGTATGCTCTATGGCTGCCAGGAGGTCCACAGATATCTCGGCAATCTTTTCTGTGCTCATCCTTGTTTGCTCTGTAAAGGCCTCAACAGCACTAACCCCTGCCTTCATTGCCTCCTGTGTCTCGTTTATCATGGTCTCTATATCGATTGCTGCAAGGGCTGTCTGGTCTGCAAGACGTCTTATCTCCCGTGCAACCACTGAAAACCCGATCCCGTATTCACCTGCCTTTTCTGCCTCTATGGCTGCATTAAGGGACAGGAGATTTATCTGGTTTGCAATCTTTGTAATGGTTATAATTATCTGGGACACATCCTCCATCTTTTCATCAACAATCTTCATCTTCTCTGAACTCCCAGATATATGACTATAGAGATTTTTCATGGTGTCATTGATGTGTGACAGATTTTTCATGCTCCCCCTGGATAGCTCTGCTGCCTTTGATGCCATCTGTGCCACCCTGCCCATAGTCTTGGCAAACTCCTGGGAGGTAGCCTTTATCTCCTTGCTTGTAGCACTGACCTCGTTTATGGAAGAGGCCTGTTCAGAGACTGCTGATTCGAGATTCTCTGCGGATGAGGCTATCCTGTTTGATGCATCTGTAACCTGTCTCCCTGATCTCCCTATCTGATTTAACAGGGAGATGATGTTTGATGTCATTGTCTTTATGGATCTTATAAGGAGAATAGACTCATCCAGGACAGACTTGTCCTGGCCTCCATGGACAGAATCAACATCTTTTATGGACTCTATCTGTTCCATTGCCTTTCTTATATCCCCTGACGCAATATCGCCTGCAATATTCATAACCTTTTCTAATGGTCTTGTAATACCAAGGTTTATTAAAAAGACTACAAGCCCGGCGAATACTATGGCTAATATGCTTAAAGACAGGGCAATCAGCCTCTTGGTCTCATACCTTTCGAGTCTTTTGTTCAGCATAAACTGTAGCTCTGTTAATGAGATGCCCTGCAGTGTTGAGGCTAATCTGGCAAGCTCTCTACCTTTTTCTGTTAACTCTTCATTGGATATCTTTGCAGAGGGGTCGCCAACAAGCATCTGAAGCAAAAAACTAAAGGAGTTTACAGCAGACTGGTACTGAGAGAATGGAGGCATTATATTTGTTTTTAGGGTCGGGTTTTCACCGTAATAATTTTCATCCTCCCTTATAGATGTGACAATACCCTCTCTGATATGCTCAAGGTCATCCTCGAGTTTTGTGACAAATCCAAGGATAAATGCATTGTCCTTTGGGGTTAATCTTTTTTTGTCTTTCATCTCTTGGCTGAAAAGTATAAACTCCCCTATCTTTTGTTTTGATTTTGATAACCTCAGTATAGAGGCATCTATGAGATAATATGTATCCAGGTCTGTATCAAGGACTACATGGGATGTATCACCGATGCGTCTTATAAGGGTCTGCAGTGACTGTATCAATGCATTGTGTTCCTGGTCGTTAATCTCTGTTGACTTATCTCTCCACGAGGATGCCAGGGCCTTCCAGGCGCTATATAAGACCGGGGGATAATTCTGCTCCAGGGCATTTTTTTTGAGACTACCTTCATCAATCTGAAGTGCTTTTTCGTATTTTCCTGCCTCTTTTAAGAGTATGTTAAATGATTCCTCTATCTTTTTCTCTGTCTGTGTAATACTCTCCTGGACCTCTCTGTCGCCCTTCAGGTAAAGACGGGTGAGGAATTGATGAAAATAAATATTCTCTGATATGTTCTCAAGGGGCTTAAAAAGCTCACACCCCCATATCTCAAGGCGTGTAAATCTTATACTTTCATTGAAACCCGAGACCATATAAAACAGGAGGATGAATATGGGGAGGGCAAACATGAAGCTGCTTATTATGAGCTTATGGAGTATCTTTAACCTGTAAAAATACCTTTTCATACACGCCTCAGGATATCTTAAATTTTGATACCTCTTGCTGTAATATACTAACAGCATTATTGAGCTGCTCGGTTACACGTTTATACTCTGTAAGAGATTCTTTTGTCTGCTCTGCAGTAATGGATAACTGACCCATGGCCTCGCTTATCTGCTGCGCACCCTCTACCTGCATCCTCATACCTTTGTTTACAACCTCAAACTGGGGGCCAAGGGCCTTTACCCGGTCTATAATGCCACTCAATTGTTCACCTATCTTGTCTATATACTCAACCCCCCTTCTGACACCCTCTGTAAATTTATCCATCTCCATTACCCCGGAGGACACAGAGGACTGCATCTCTTTTACCATATACTCTATATCCTTTGTGGCTATTGCTGTCTGGTCTGAGAGACGGGTTATCTCTCTGGCAACGACAGAGAATCCCTTACCGTATTCACCGGCCTTTTCTGCCTCAATAGCAGCATTGAGGGATAAGAGATTTGTCTGGTCTGATATCTTGTTTATGGTTGTTACAATGCCTGATATCTTATTTGCCTTTTCATTTATTATACCCAGCTTGGAGGATATATAGCTTGTGGCCTTGATAAAATCGCGCATGGATGACTGCATACTATCGAGCTTGTTTCGACCTGCCTCTGTCATTACAGCAGTACCCGATACTGTGTCGCTTACTTCAAACATGGTCTTCATGAGATCCTGGGATGTGGCAGCTATCTCTTTTGTTGTTGCTGTTACCTCCCTTATCGAGGCTGCCTGCTCTGCCACTGTTGCCTCAAGCTGTCTTGCCGATGCTGCAATCTGGGTTGTAGAGGAGGTTACCTGTATCCCGGAGAGTTGAACCTGTCCGATGAGGCTGTTCAGATTATTTCTCATGTTGTGAAGGGAATTAAAAAGCTGGCTTAACTCATCCCTGCCTTTTGCCATTAAAAGGGCCATCTCCTCATCTTCTTCTGATCTAAGGTCGCCCTCTGCCACCTTTTTTATGCCCCTCTGGACAAGGGACAAAGGCTCTGTTATGCTCTTTGCAAATATCCACGATATCCCTATAACAATGAATGCAACGACTAATGTTACAATGCTTAACCAGAAGGCCTTTTTACGGAATATCTTATCAATGTCATCTATATATATACCTGAACCTATTACCCAGCCCCATGGCTCAAAACCTTTTACATATGCAAGCTTTAATGCAGCATCCTCTGAACCCGGCTTTTTCCATACATAATCTACAAAACCTGATTTTTGGCTCTTAACCTTGTCTATGAATGCCAGAATAATCTTTTTCCCATTTACATCTGTGAGTCCTGACTGGTCTTTACCTTCAAGCCCAAAGTGGGGGTGGGAGAGCATAAAACCTGTCAAGTCATTAATCCAGAAATATTCTGTTTTATCATATCGCATATGCCTTATAACATCCTTTACCCTCCTTTGTGCCTCTTGTTCCGGTATATTCTGCTCTTTGGACTGGGTGTAATAGTAATCTATTATATCGTAAGCCGCCTCTACTACACTCCTTGTCCTTAATTTCTTTTCTTCCAGGAGATCCTCTTTAAGGGAGAGGAGGAAGATGGCCTCTACCAGTAAGATACTGAGAAGGGATATGCCGATTATTATCCAGAGTTTGCTCTTGACGCTCAGTTTTCTCGTTATATTCCCCATACACTACCCCCTTCAGGATATTCACATGGAATAATAACATAAAAATACTGGAAAGTATCAGGAAAAAAGGTTTTATGAAAAAAGGAATATCTTTTTTGTTGATTTAACCATGCCTTTTATTAATATAATCTGTGTATGAAAAAGGCCGTCCCCATATTTCTTACGCTGGCATCATTATTCTGTCTCTCCATGTTCTATCGTTCCTCCAATGCTGTTATTGCCCTTGAACTGATAAGGGATCTGCATTTGAATGCAGAGACCATAGGTTTTTTAGGAGGTGCATTTTTTTATTCATTCTCTCTACTCCAGATACCCATGGGGCTTTTGCTGGACCGTATAGGCCCAAAAATAATAATGTCTTCTTTTGCCTTGATAGGTGCATTGGGGTCTTTTCTGTTTGCCTTTAGTAATTCTTTCTATGCGGCGCTTGTGGGAAGGGTATTTATCGGTATAGGTATGGCTACCATGCTTATGGGTTCCCTTAAGGTCTTGACCTTGAGGTTTCCACCTGAGAGGTTTGCGACCCTTGCAGGGCTAATGATAACTGCAGGCGCAATAGGTAGCCTCCTGTCTGCATCACCCCTGGCATTTTTTAGCTCCCTTTTGGGGTGGAGGGCAACATTTATTGTAACAGGGGTAATTACTGTTTTTCTGGGCATTACCCTCTTTTTTCTCCTTGGTGGCAGAAGAAAGGAGGTTGAAAGTTTAGAACAAGGGAATGTAAGTAAAGAACATCAAAAAGCAAAGAACTATATAAAGGTTATACTTTCCAGCCATGCCTTTTGGCAGATATGTGTCATGGCTTTTTTTCGATATGGGACATTTATCAGCCTTCAGGGTCTATGGCTCGGTGTATATCTTATGACCATCCAGGGATATTCATCCATTCAGGCAGGCAACATGCTGATTATTATGGCAATAGGGAATGCATTGGGCGCACCCATATCAGGCCGTATCTCTGACAAGCTCATCCCTTCAAGAAAAAAGATGGTTCTCTTTGGTTTAGGGGTATATACACTCCTGCTCCTCATATTAACCTTAACCCCTCATTTCAGACATCCATTATGGTATGGGACTATATATTTTTTTATTGGTTTCTTTAACGGATTCGGGACACTGCTATACTCCCATGTAAAAGAACTATTTCCCCTTTCTATGTCAGCAACAACTATGGCATGGGTGAATTTCTTTACCATGTC
>JAKPCK010000150.1 GCA_029553295.1 Deltaproteobacteria bacterium
AGCCCCAATGTCTTATCTATCCCGGATAGTATTTCCTGTTTAGGTGGTATATCCCCTGACCCTGTTGTGTATAAAATCCATGTAATACTCGAGCCACCAGGGATAGAGGATAATATGGCTGATTTAGAGCGCCTTACAAGAATGTTGAAAAATAACAACAGCCAGAGAAATGTGAAGATTGCCCTCAATGTCCTGAAAAAACTGCCATCACAACTCAGGGATTCAGGCTGGGATATAACATTGACAATAGCCCAGACAGATGGATACCTTGAGATAATAGATATACAGACAGGCAATGCTGTAGAGAAACAGTATGCAGTTTCAATAGACATAGGGACAACTACTGTCTGCGGTCAGATAATAGATATATGGAACAGGGCAGATACCAGCTCAAGGATTATAGGGGAATCAGCGGATTATAATGCCCAGATAAGTTATGGCGATGATGTGATAACAAGGATTATGCATACGAGGAAAAAAGGGGGATTAAGAAGGCTCCAGGATGCAGTTATAAAGACTATAAATCTCATCATAGACGAGCTCACAGAAAAAATAGGCATAGAAAGGCACTATATATCCCATATTGTTGGTGCAGGCAACACAACCATGACCCATCTCCTCCTTGGTGTAGAGCCGAGATATATAATGATTTCACCTTATACACCTGCTTTTGTCTTCCCTCCGGTAATAAAGGGTGGGGATTTAGGGATTAAAGGGCTGGGTGATGTCCCTGTATATCTATTCCCCTGTGTTTCCTCCTATGTAGGCGGTGATATTGTGGCAGGGGTCATGAGCTCAGGCATGGCTTCAGGTGAGGATGTATGCCTCTTTATTGATATAGGGACAAACGGTGAGATAGTCCTTGGAAACAAAGACTGGCTCATGTGTGCATCCTGTTCTGCAGGCCCTGCCTTTGAAGGCGGGGGGATAGGTCACGGCATGAGGGCAGCAAGGGGTGCCATAGAACAGGTCAGGATAAACAAGAGGACATACGAGCCTATGATAGTGACCATAGGACATTCAAAACCCCTTGGGATATGCGGCTCAGGGTTGATTGACTGCATTGCAGAGATGCTTTCCACAGGCATTATTACGCAGAATGGAAAATTCAACAGGGAACTCCTGACAGAGAGGGTAAGACAGGGGAGAGATGGCTATGAATATGTCCTCTGTTATGGCGAGGATACGCAGACAGGGAGAGATATCTGCCTTACAGAGATAGATATAGATAATATCATGAGGGCAAAGGCAGCCATGTTTGCAGGATGTAAGGTGCTACTGGATATGGCGGGGCTATCCTTTGATGGATTAAAAAGGATAATCATTGCAGGTGGTTTCGGTCATTTCCTTGATCTTGCAAAGGCACAGATAATTGGGCTTCTGCCTGAACTACCTGAAGACAGGTTTGCCTTTATAGGCAACGCATCTCTACTCGGCGCAAGCCTTTATGCCCTCTCAAAGGAATATGTTGAAGAGGCCAGGAGGATAGCAAGGATGATGACGAACATAGAGCTTACCAATAACACCAGGTTTATGGATGAGTTTATGGCAGCCATGTTCCTGCCCCATACTGATTCGAGGATATTTAATAAGACATTAAGGAGTTGGTGATGCAAAAAATTATAGCGATAGCAGGCAAGGGTGGTGTTGGCAAGACAACAATTGGTGCCATGCTTATCCGCTATCTTGTGGAGGAGATGAAGGTGCCCCCTATCCTTGCCGTAGATGCAGACCCCAATTCAAACCTGAACGAATTACTTGGCGTTGAGGTCCATTCTACCATTGGGGAGGCAAGGGAACTCATGAAAAAGGATGTCCCTCCTGGGATGACCAAGGATGTGTGGTTCGAGTATAAGGTACATCAATCCATAGTAGAGGGTAAGGGATTTGACCTCCTTGTCATGGGCAGACCTGAGGGTCCTGGATGTTATTGTGCTGCCAATAGCCTTGCAAAACAGTCTATTGACATGCTCAAGAAGAATTACAGATACATTGTTGTGGATAACGAGGCCGGTATGGAACATATGAGCAGGCTTGTAACACAGGATGTAGACTATCTATTTGTGGTTTCTGACCCTACACCAAGGGGGCTTGTGACAGCAGGGAGGATAAAGGGCCTCATAGATGAGTTGAAACTCAATATAAGAAATGTCTATTCTATAGCCAACAGGGTTAAAGATGGTGAGGAAAATGAGATAGGTATAATAGCAGAAAAAAAAGGCATACATATAGATGGTCTGATAAGAGATGACCATGCCCTTGTAAAAAACGATTTGGTAAACGGTGATATATTCATGCTTGAAAGGGAATCCCTGGCATTAAATGATGCATACAGGATATTCGAAAAGACTATTTTACCATCATCTTAATAAAACAGGAGGTAGGTAGGTGTCTGCAAGGATTATAAGCGGGCAAGAGGTAGCATTACAGATAAGGGGGGAGATAAGACAGGAGGTGGAAGGGTTAAAATCTGCATACGGGATATCCCCAGGGCTTGTAACGATAATTGTTGGAAGGAACCCGGCATCTGTAAGCTATGTAACAGGCAAGCAGAAGACAGCAAAAGAACTGGGCTTCTATTCTGTTCAGGAGGACTGTCCGGAGGATATATCTAAGGCAGACCTCCTTGCCTTAATAGATAGATATAACAAGAACCCAGATATCCATGGCATACTTGTTCAGCTCCCACTGCCCGGACATATAAATGAGACAGATGTTTTATATGCAATAGACCCTGATAAGGATGTAGACGGCTTCCACCCTGTAAACATGGGGAGACTCATGATAGGCGAGGCCCTGTTTTACCCCTGCACCCCTTATGGCATCCAGCAGTTGCTCATAAGGAGCAATATAGAGATAGAGGGGTCAGAGGTTGTGGTAGTGGGCAGGAGTAATATTGTAGGCAAACCCGTTGCCATGATGCTCTGTCAGAAGGCAAAGGGCGCCAATGCAACCGTTACTATATGTCATACAGGGACAAGAGACTTGGCATCCCATACAAGGCGTGCCGACATACTCATAGTTGCTGCAGGCAGGCCAAAGGCAATAACAGCAGATATGGTAAAAGAGGGCGCTGTTGTAATAGATGTAGGTGTAAACAGGATAGGTATGACCCCGGAAGGCAAGGCAAAGCTATGCGGGGATGTGGATTTCGATGCTGTCAGGGAAAAGGCATCGGCAATCACACCTGTTCCAGGTGGTGTAGGGCCTATGACAATAACCATGCTTATGCTAAACACCCTCAATGCCGCCAAGAGGAGTCTTAAATGCCAGTAAGGTCATCAGAAGGGTCAGAGGTAAAATGCAGGGAAAGGTAAGGCCATTCAGTATGCTTCATTTTTTAAGGCTATCGATATAGTCTTTAGTCTGTCTTAATGGGGGTTTATATGGCTGATTATAGATACGAGGAAAAAGAGGGTTTTGATGGAAAAAAGGTAAAGGTCCTTGCAGGGACATTCGATGAGGGCAAGCCTGATGCAGGATACGACTGGAAGATAAAGCTTGCAACAAGGGAGGAAAAGATTAAATATTTGAAGACTGCCCTCCGTTATTGGTATAGTAATGAATGGTATGGAAGCGAAAAAAACAAACAGGGAGGATAAATGGCTTTTGAGATTCCAAAGATAAGATATACAGGGACAATAAAAGAGGTGACCCTCGGCACTGGTGAAAAGGCAGTGAAGGTCGGTGGCGAGGGCTGTTATCCTTTTTATACATTCGAGGGTGATATGCCTAATCCCCCGAGGGTGGCCTTTGAGGTCTGGGATTGTCAGCCTGATGACTGGCAGGAATGGGCAGTAGAACCATTCAGGGATGTCCTCCACGACCCTGTCCTTTGGGCAAAGAAATGTATAGATGTGTATGGTGCTGAACTGATTGCCCTCCAGCTTAAAAGCGCTGACCCCAATGGCATGAACAGGGATGTGGAGGATGTAATAGAGGTGGTGAAGAAGATATCAGATGCAGTAGACTGCCCTTTGATAGTATGGGGGACCTCAAACGATGATAAGGATGCTGTGCTTTTGAGACGGGTTGCAGAGGTCTGCGAGGGTAAAAATATAGCTGTAGGCCCTGTATCTGAAAAAAACTATAAGCAGATAGGTGCCATGTCTATAGGATACGGCCAGGTGGTCATGGCTTCTACACCCATAGATGTAAACCTGGCAAAACAGCTCAACATCCTCCTCGGTAATCTGGGTGTTAATGATGAAAAGATAATTATGGACCCTACCTCAGGGAGCCTTGGATATGGTCTTGAATATACGTATTCTGTCATGGAGAGGGACAGGATGGCAGCATTGACCCAGGAGGATACAAAACTCCAGTATCCCATAATCTGTAATGTTGCCCAGGAGGTTTGGAAGACAAAGGAGACAAGGCTCACAGAGCAGGAAGAGCCGAGGCTCGGCAATGAAGTAAAAAGGTCAATCCTTATGGAATCCATAACCGCCATGAGCCTGCTTCTTGCCGGTGCAGACATAGTGATTATGAGACACCCGGAGGCGGTAAGGCTGATAAAGGAGATAATAGGCGAGTTAATGGCAAAATAGAACTGTATATCAGGTTAGATAAATCAGCCTCTGTCGAGGTTTTGAAAGGGAGGCCTCATGTCAGAAGAAATCATAAAGACTGTGGATAGGGCAACAAAGGAATTGATAGACAAGGCAGAGAGGGAGAATATAAAGACAGTATTTTCTCGCTCTGAGGAGATCAGGCCCTGTCCCATAGGTATAGAGGAGAGCTGTTGCAAGATATGTGCAATGGGGCCATGCAGGCTCCCACGCTCAAAAAAAGATAGCCAGAGGGAGAGGGTAGGGGTCTGCGGTGCAACAATTGATACCATAGTGGCAAGGAATTTTGCCAGAAGGGTTGCAGCAGGCGTGGCAGCCCATTCTGACCACGCAAGGGAGGTGGCAGAGACATTTTTGAAGACCGCAAGGGGAGAGGCCCAGGGCTTTACCATAAAAGACGAGGTAAAGCTCTTGGCTGTTGCCCTTGATTTCGGCATAGAGATAGAGGGGAAAGATGCGAGGGATATTGCTATTGAACTGGCTGAAAAGGCCTTGAGGGAATTCGGTAGACAGAAAGGCGAACTCACCTATATAAATAAAGCCCCGAAAAAGAGACAGGATATATGGAGAAGACATGGCGTTGTCCCCAGAGGCATAGACAGAGAGGTCGTTGAGGTCATGCACAGGACCCACATGGGTGTTGACCAGGACTACAGACATATACTCCTCCAGACAACCAGATGCGCCCTTGCCGATGGATGGGGCGGTTCCATGATATCTACAGACCTCCAGGATATAATGTTTGGCACACCTGTCCCAGTCCTGGGCAGTATCAACCTCGGTGTCCTAAAGGAGGATGAGGTCAATATAGTTGTCCATGGACATGAACCCCTACTGCCTGAACTCCTTGTTGCGGCAAGCAGGGAGCCCGGGATAAGGAGTCTTGCAGAAAAGGTGGGGGCAAAGGGTATCAACCTTGCAGGTATGTGCTGCTCTGCCAATGAGGTCTTGATGAGACACGGTATACCCTGTGCAGGTAATTTCTTACAGCAGGAACTGGCCATTATCACCGGGGCAGTGGAGCTCATGACCGTTGATGTCCAGTGCGAGATGCAGGGGCTCCAGAGCGTGGCAGAGTGTTTTCACACAAAGCTCATTACCACATCAGACAGGGCAAGGATTGAGGGCGCAGAACACATAGAATTCCATCCAGAAGACGGCCTCGATACAGCAAGGAAGATATTGAGGCTTGCCATAGAGAACTATCCCAACAGGAGACATGCCGTCTATATACCGAGTTATAAACAGGATACTGTAGTAGGATTTAGCCATGAGACCATAAATTATCTCTTAGGCGGGCTCTTCAGGGCAAGCTACAGGCCCCTGAACGATAACATCATAAACGGCAGGATAAGGGGTGTTGCCGGTGTTGTGGGGTGTAATAATGTGAGGACACCCCATGACTTATGCCACCTGACCATGATAAAGGAACTCATTAAAAACGATGTCCTTGTATTAACAACAGGTTGTGCTGCCATGGCCTGCGGTAAGGCAGGTCTTCTGATTCCTGAGGCAGCAAAAGAATTTGCAGGTTCAGGGTTACAGGAGGTCTGCGAGGCAGTGGGGATACCACCTGTCCTCCATATGGGGGCATGTGTTGACAATTCAAGGATACTAGTGGCAGCCACAGCCATGGTGAAGGAAGGGGGTCTTGGCGATGATCTGGCTGATTTACCAGCAGCAGGGGCAGCCCCTGAATGGATGAGCGAGAAGGCGCTGGCCATAGGTCATTACTTTGTGGCATCAGGTATATTTACTGTATTCGGGACAACATGGCCTACACTGGGTAGTGATAGGGTTACAGGGCATCTCTTCAAGGACTATGAGGAGATGTTTAAGGGTATGTGGGCCTATGAACCTGACCCTATAAAGGCAGCACAGCTCATGATTGAGCATATAGATAAAAAGAGAAAGGCACTGGGGATAGACAAGGCAAGGGAGAGGGTGCTTTTTGATATGGCCATGAGAAGGGCCCTGGGATGAAATGGAGGTTTTATGTCTAAGATAATAGCATCTGCAGCTATAAGGGGGGCACATAAAATACTTAACAGGGCCAGAGATAGATATAAAAAGGCCCTTGATAGATTCGGGCCTGAACAGGAGATAGGCTTTCCCAACACTGCCTATTATCTACCCATTATATACGCTATTACTGGCATAGGTGTATCGAGGATTAAGGATATAGAGGCCGTCCTTAAGATATGTGAAAGGCTTATCCCGCCCCCTGTCAAGGAAAATACACCCCTGCCATATCTTGCCCCTAGCCTCGATGCCGGGATGGCCACTTTGTTTGCCGAAGAGGTTATTGAGGCCATAAGGTATCTTGAGGAGCCGGATTTTTATCTTGCCAACAGCGAGGATGTAGAGCCTGCAGGTGGTAAGATCTGGCTTGGTGCAGCCAATGATGTTATATTCAGGAAAAGGGGCGTCGAGTTTGTTGACGGCACAGCCCCAGGTTTTGCAGCTATTGCAGGGGCAGCCCCTGACCCGGAGACAGCCTCAAAGATAGCCTTAGAGCTCCAGGAGAAAAACCTCTATGTCTTTATGTGCGGTGAGAACCAGGGGAAGAGGTTTGCCGAACAGCTTGTAGAGGCCGGGGTCCAGATAGGATGGCCCACAAGGCTTGTATCCTTTGGCCCTGATATATCTGCTGCAGTTTTTGCCATAGGCTTTGCCTGCAGGGTAGCCATGGCCTTTGGAGGTATAAAACCAGGGGAATTTAGAAAGAATCTCATATACAACAAGGACAGGACCTATGCATTTGTCCTTGCCCTTGGAGATGTTACTGATGAGTGGTATGCCAATGCAGCAGGGGCAATCAACTGGGGTTTCCCAACTATTGCCGACACCCCCATTCCACAGGTTTTACCCACAGGCATATGCACATATGAGCATGTCGTATCCAATATACCCCACGAACATATTGTCCAGAAGGCAGTAGAGGTGAGGGGCCTCAAGGTTCAGGTATCAAAGGTCCCTATCCCTGTATCATACGGGCCTGCCTTTGAAGGGGAGAGGGTGCGCGGTGAGGATATATACCTTGAGATGGGCGGAGGCAGGACAATAGCTGTGGAGTGGACTACATCAAAGAGGATGGAAGAGGTAGAAGACGGTAGGATTGATGTGGTAGGCAAGGATGTCACAGATGTTGAGCCTGGGGCAAGGCTCCACTTTGCCATGGTGGCAGAGGTGGCAGGGAGGAACTTTCAGGAGGATTTTGAACCTATCCTGGAGAGACAGAACCATCATCTTATAAATCAGGCACAGGGGATAATGCATATTGGCCAGCGTGATATAGCCTGGATACGTATATCAAAACAGGCAGTTGAAAAGGGTTTCAGGCTCGAGCATATAGCCAGGATCATACATGCCAAATACCATCAGGAGTTCGGTGCCATCTTCGATAAGGTCCAGATAAAGATATATACAGATGAGGAAAAGGTAAGGGAGATACTGGATGCAGCACGGGCATCATATGCATACAGGGATGCAAGGATAGAGGGTATGACCGATGAGAGCGTGGACACATTTTATTCCTGCATACTCTGTCAGTCCTTTGCCCCGAGTCATGTATGTATAGTGAGTCCGGAGAGGACAGGTCTCTGCGGTGCCTATAACTGGCTTGACTGCCGTGCTGCCTATGAGATAAACCCTGATGGGCCAAACCAGCCTGTAAAAAAAGGTGAATGCCTTGATGATAGATACGGTCAGTTTAAGGGATGCAATGAGTATATAAGCAGGGCATCGAGACAGAAGATACAGAGTGTAAGCCTCTACAGCCTCATGGTAGACCCCATGACAACCTGCGGCTGCTGTGAATGTATTGCTGCCATATTACCCATGTGCAATGGTATTATGACTGTGGACAGGGATTTTACGGAAATGACACCCTGCGGTATGAAGTTTACAACCCTTGCCGGCTCTGTGGGCGGTGGCGCCCAGACACCGGGTTTTTTAGGTCACAGTAAATATAACATAACACAGAGGAAATTCTTAAAGGGTGATGGAGGGATATTGAGGCTTGTGTGGATGCCCAAGAGACTAAAAGAGGAATTAAGAGACAGGCTTCAGAAGAGGGGCGAGGAACTGGGTATACCCAATCTCCCGGATATAATAGCAGATGAGACAGTGGCATTAACAGAGGAAGAGGTCCTGAATTACATCACAGAAAAGGGGCACCCATGCCTGACCCTTGAGCCATTATTGTAGGGATTGAGCCTTTTTCTGAATTTTGCAGATGTCTTTTAGCAGGCATCCATTGACAATGGCGCTGTATATTTATAGATTATATAAAACGGAAGTGCCAAGGCGCCTGGTGGGTCTCCTGGTCTTCAAAACCAGTGCACCGCTGACGAGGTGGTGGGTGGGTTCGATTCCCATGCACTTCCGCCATAAATAAAATCAATGATTTACAATGAAATCCCTATCCCCACCCTTACGTAATATGCACCCCCCAGTTTCTCCATAAGCTTTTTTATCTTTGTTGTTACCTTCAAGTATTTTTTGAATCTCTCAAAACCCGATTTCCTTGAGAAGACTCGCCTTCGTTCATTTCCTCTGCTGGATATGCGATAAAAAGCACGTTCATATTCAATGCGGGGTAGCCTTGCCATTATCAACTCTTTTCAAAAATATGGATAGACATAACATGGCGGTTATATTTGTCAAATATCAAGGGCTAACACCATTGTATAATGTATCACAGTATAAAAGACCTTTAGCTCACCTCACTGCTATGGGGAAATCTGGCACTGTATTTGGTTTTGTGGTAACAGGTGTCTGTTTGCCATTTGTTATCTCCTTTACCCTCTCTGCTATGAAGGCATCGAGCATATTCACTGTTATCTTTCCCTTACCGAGGAGGTCTGCCTTGCCAGCTATACCCTCAATTACTGCCTTTGTGAATGCACCGTTTTGCCACTGCGGGTCTTCAAGGGAATACTGCCTTCCAGTGGATGATGAAAATACTACCACACCGTTTTCTGCACTGGTGAGTTCATTTATCACACCTGTTATGTCCGCTATTGCCCTTTTACCCATCACTCCTCCTGCGTGGCAGGTATCCACAAACATCACCACCTTGCCCGCTATGGATGAAACTGTGTTTTTTATGTCTGAAAAGGCTATTGCTGTCCTTTTTAATTTCTCAAGGTCTGCATTCTGGGGCAAAAAGTAGTATATCCCTGCAGGGTCGTTTATTCCATGACCTGCTATAAAGAGCATCGCCACATCTTTATGGGTTGTCTCCTTCTGTAACCATTCAAGGCCATCAAGGGTTTCATCCTTTGTTGCCTTATCATCTGTAAGG
>JAKPCK010000023.1 GCA_029553295.1 Deltaproteobacteria bacterium
ATAGCTTTGTTGGACTTTTTGTCCAGTATATCAATCACGGTCAAAAATATGAGGAAGAGAAACCCTTTATCCTCAGTAGACAGGGAAAAATCTTCCTCCGGGTCTTCCAGCATAAGGGTCTCGGTAAGGTATCTCATTACATTTGGTTGTTTAACCACCTCTTTTTCGGCAAAATCGAGTATGTACTTTTCGTCGGCGTTTTCCAGGTGTTCCATAATACCAAAATTATAATCGTAGGATTTCTCTATATCCTTATATGTGGCCTTTTTTATCTTTCCATATGCCTTTTTGAAGATTTTGTATATAACAAAGAAAAGGTAAATCCCCAGTTCTTTTGCATCATCTTCCATATCCTCTACAGATGTTAATACAAAGTACAACAAATCAGGCTGGCTTTTGCTGAGATTGGTCATCTCCTTCTCTATCATCTCCGGGCTCAGCCCGTCGACCTCCTGGTTTGTTTCGATTACTATCTTTTCTGTTATGGGCATATCCATAAAGCACCTCATCTTTAATTGATTTTTTTAATATTCCAGGGGTTCGTTCCCCTTTTTAACCTTAGAAGGTATCGGGCATTTTCTCTTTTTTTGTTGTAAAAGTCAATTATTTTTATTTTAATTTCTCAATATTCTGTGTTTTTCCAATAACAACGAGGACATCGCTATCCTTTATGCGATAGTCAGGATTTACCATATATACCTTGTCGGTAAGGGTATCCTTGAAGGCTATGACATCTACCCCATAGTTACTCCTCATGTGGATATCCCTTAATGATTTGCCTATAAAATTGTTTGAAGGGGCAACCTCGCATATAATGTAATCGTCGGCTATGGGGATATAGTCGATGAGATTGGGGGCAACAATACTCCTTGCCACCTTTGCTGCCATATCTTTTTCAGGTATTATAACCTCTGTGGCTCCCACCTTCTCAAGCACAAGCCTGTGCTCATCATTAGGCGCCTTTACAATTATATTTTTCACCTTCATCTGCTTGAGATGTAAGGTTATAAGGGTGCTTGAGGCCAGGTCCTCACCAAAAGAGACTATCACTATATCATCCTCTCTTATGCCTATGGACTCCATAAGTTCTTTATCTGTAGCATCGGCAAGGATTGCCTTTGTAGAGCAGTCCCTTGCATGCTGGACAGCCTCTTTATTTTTATCCACTGCAATGACATCTATGCCTGCCTCAAAGAGGTTTTTTACCACATTATAACCGAAAATACCCAATCCAATAACTACAACCCTTGGCATATATAGCCTCCTTAACCGACCATTATATTTTCCTCAGCATATCTGATAGCCAATTTTTTTGGCTTCATACTTAGGGAAAAGGCAAGGGTCAGCGGACCAACCCTTCCGGCAAACATCAAAATAGAAAGGATAATCTTCTGAGGATTATTTAGATGTGGTGTAATACCCATAGAAAGCCCGGCAGTTGCAAAGGCAGATATGGTATCAAAGAGGTATTCTATAAACAGGTGCCTGCTTGCAAGGGGTTGGACCCTACCCCCTGCAAAGAGCATTAGAGATGTAATTATGGCAATAGAGAAAACAGATGCGAATATAATATATATAACCCTTGATACCAGTTCATTGGGTATAGTCCTGTTCATTATGTTTACCTCTTCGTGGCCCTTAATCCTGTTCCAGAGCATTATAAAAAGGACTGCAAGGCTTGTAGTCTTTACGCCCCCTCCTGCTGACCCCGGGGATGCGCCTATAAACATAAGTATCATTAAAACAAGGATTGTATCATTTGTTAAAAGACCTATATCTACGGTATTAAAGCCTGCTGTCCTTGCAGTAATAGATTGAAATAAAGAGATGAGTATCTTTTTATGCCATGGGGCATCCTTGATGATAAAATTATTTTCAAAGAAAAAAAAGAGTACTGCCCCTGATAATATGAGGATTGCAGTGGTTATAAGGACGATTTTGGCGTGTAAGGACAGTCTTTTTTTAGTCTTTTTAAAAAAGGAGATGACCTCAAACTGGACAGCAAAGCCTATCCCGCCCAAGACAATCAATGCCATCAATGTAATGTTTATTATAATGTCTCCTTGATACCCTATAAAACTATCAGGAAAGAGTGCATAGCCGCAGTTGTTAAAGGCAGATATGGCATGATATATGCTTAAATAAATAGCCTTTTTAATAGGGAAATCCTGTGAAAACCTGGGGACAAGGATGGCTGCACCTATTGATTCTATAATTAATGTGGAGATAAGGACGTATTTCAGGATTACCTGAAAATCCCTTTGCGGTGATGGTAGAAAAGAGGATTGGATGACCTCTCTCCCGGTGAAAGAGATGCTTATGCCCATTAGGTGGAAGAAAAACACTGAAAATGTGATTATCCCAAGGCCGCCGCACTGAAAGAGTATCATGGTTATAATCTGGCCGGTAAATGACAAATCAGTGCCTATGTCTATTACTGTGAGGCCTGTTACACACACCGCAGATACTGATGTAAAAAGGGCATCTACAAAGGTAAGGTATCTATTGCCTGCAGAAAAGGGAGCCCAGAGTAAAAATGCCCCTGCAAGGATTAGAATCAAAAAGCTTAATACGAATATCCGCTGTGGCGTCAGGTGAAACAAAAGGTATCTTCTAACGGATATCAAAAGTCTCATTTTCCATCTCTATCGTTTGCCAAAGGTTTATCAGTCTTATATATCACTGCTACTGAGCAGTCAATAAAATAAATATATTTTTCAAGACCTTTGGAAAACCCTGCAAGGGCCTTATCAATCAATGTCTTTTTTAAAGGTGCAAGGTTATGAGATATACAGTGTATACAATATCTTGCACCATATTGCCCTATAATGGTTTTTTTATAGATTTTTTATGAGATTGATAAATGGTTTTAGCAGCTACAGGTGCTGCCACAGCCTCCCTGTTTTGATAACGCAGACTGTACTGTGAAGCCACCGCCAAGGGGTGATTCAAAGAAGTCTATGCTTATGGGTTTTACCTGGTCAAAGAGCTCTTTATTTATTAGGAATACAATACCCTTTTCATTGAAGACCTCATCGTTTTCTCTTGACTCATCCAGAGCCATGCCCAGTGAGGGCCCAGATCAGCCACCTTCCATCATCATTACCCTTACAGAATGGGGTCCGTCCTTGCCTTCGAGAAATCTTTTTATTACATCTACTGCCAGATCTGATACACTAAACATTTTGCCTCCTTTTAGATTAAAATCCTTTACTTTTAAAGTTGTTTTTATTATAACTCAATTGTGCATGGGAGTCCATTTAATAAGATAGATAAAATCTATTTTTTCAGGAGGAGTTATGAAAAAACTTTGGTTTTTATCTTTAGCAGCTATGGTGATTTTTCTAACATCAGGTATAGCAAGCAGTGGAGAACCAGCAAAAAACGCCAAAGAGGTGTTTGAGAAAAGATGCAGCACATGCCACGGCCTCGGCAGGGCAACCTCTGCTAAAAAGGATCCGGATGAGTGGAATAAAACAGTTCAACGCATGAAGGCCAAAAAGAATGCAAATATTACAGATGAAGAGGCGAAGATTATAACCGAATATCTGTCGGAAACCTACAAAAAGGAAAAGTAAAAACTTTATAATTTTTTACAGGGCTTCATCCATTATCAAGGAATAAGTAACCCTATAACCCACATTATTATATATCTGAACAGGGTAATCAGGGGGTCAAGGGCACCTATGAAGAGAAGCCCTATTATTATAAACATACCGTAAGGCTCTAGCCTAGCAAGTGTATATTGAAACCTCTTTGATGCAAAACCCATAAGTATCTTGGAGCCGTCAAGGGGTGGTATGGGTATAAGGTTGAATGCAGCGAGTATGATGTTTATCCTGGCAAAATAAAAGAGCATATTTGATATGACCCCGAATGGCGAGGGCGATATGAGCCTCAAAAGAAATAGAGATAAGAATGCAAGGATGATATTGGCAATTATCCCGGCAGAGGAGACAAAGATAAGGCCCATCCTCTCATGGTAGAGATTATTGAAATTCACAGGCACAGGTTTTGCCCAGCCAAACCCAAAGACAAAGAGCATGATTGTCCCTATGGGGTCAAGGTGTCTTAATGGGTTTAGACTAAGCCTGCCGAGCCACTTTGCTGTAGGGTCGCCCATCTTATATGCCACCCATCCATGGGCAAGCTCATGGATTATTATGGAGTATAAAAGGGGTATAGCAATTATAAAAAAGGAAATCGGGTCTTTGAATAATAGGTTTATTAGTCCCATATAGCCGCCTGCCTCTTTACTATCATATATATCTAAAAGATTGCAACCAAAACTCTTCATGTATATTATTGTTTTGAAGACATCAGCAGCTAAAAATGCTATTATTTACTGTCATGAGGATACTGATATGTTTAGTCTCAGTACTATTTATGATGATTTTTGCTGTTTTTGGTGCCCACGCCAACATCCTCATCGGCGGTGAGGATATCTATACAGTGGAAAAGGGCGATACCATTGAGCTTATTGCATCCAAGCTAGGTGTTGAGAAAAAGACCCTTTTGAAGGACAACCAGCTTGACCCCAAGACAAGGCTCCAGCCAGGCATGAAGCTCAAGGTGAATACGAGAAAGATAGTGCCCAAACTAATAAGTGACGGCATCATCATCAACATACCTGACAGGATGCTTTATTTTTTTAAGGACGGTGCCCTGGACTCATACTATCCCCTGTGTCTTGGTATGCCCATAACACAGCCCGGGCTGGGTAAGATAGAGTGGAAGACCCCTGAGGGGAGATTCAAGGTTACAGGCAAGGAGAAAGACCCTGTCTGGCGTGTCCCCAAGTCTGTTCAGCTTGAGATGGAGCTAAAGAATAAGCCCGTTGAAGAGATGGTCCCGCCTGGCAAGGGAAACCCCTTGGGCAGATACGCCATAAGGACATCCATGCCTGCTTTTTTAATCCATGAGACCATTTGGCCAACAAGCATCTACAGATACAGTAGCCATGGTTGTGCGAGGATGTTGCCGAAACATATGGAGAGTTTCTATCCCAAGGTTAAAAGAAATATAGAAGGCGAGATAATCTACATGCCTGTAAAGATAGCATTAATTGATAATAAAAGGGTTTTCCTTGAGGTCCACAGGGATATCTATAAAAAGATAAAAAACTTTGATGAAGAGGCAATAAAGGAGATAGAGAGGTCAGGCCTGAAAGATATGATAGACTGGGAAAAGGTGAAGAAGGCCATTGCTGAAAAAAAGGGGATTGCCGAGGATGTAACGGATGAGGAAAAGATAAAGATTGCCTTAAAGGGGCAGTCCATTTTAGAGCAATCCATTTTAGAAAAGATGTCGAGCTATATAAGGACGCTTTTCACACAGGAGAATAAAAAATAAAAGAAGACCTTTATGGTCTGAAAAGGTCTTAAAATATCAATGAAATAGGGGATACAGAGATGTATATATCAATAATCGGTAAGGCAGGCTCAGGTAAGACAACGTTTTTTCATGCCTTAAGTAGGACACCCATAGACGGTAAGACAGGCTCCAGCAACATATCCATAATAGATGTCCCTGATGAAAGGCTCGAAGAACTCAGCAGGTTTTTTAAGACAAGGAAGACAGTCCATGCAAGGATAGAGCTTACTGATACACCTTCTCTGAACTCTTCGATCTTTCAGCAGATAAGGCAAAGCGATGCATTCATCCTTGTCCTGCCATATTTTGAAGATACTATGGAAGACCTTGGTCAGGGCTACAGGTCTGTTATGTATGATTTTATACTATCGGATATGGCACAGGTAGAGCAACGCCTTGAGAGGATTGCAAAACAGGGTGGAAAAAGGGAGAACCCCATGCTCCAGCAGGAAAAGGAACTCCTCGAGGTCTGTCTTTCCCATCTCAATGAAGAGAAACCCCTTATGACACTTCAGGGTATAGAGGAGAAGATGAGGCACATCAGGGGTTTTCAGTTCCTCTCCCAGAAACCCATGATGATACTCATTAATTGTTCAGAGGATAGGTTGTCAGAGGCCGTCAATATTGAAGATTCGCTGAAAAAAGATGTCCACGAAGGTATACCATGCGTGGCAGCGTGTGCAAGGCTTGAGGCAGAATTGAGCCTCATGTCCGATGCTGAGCAGGGTGATTTTATGACAGAATACGGTATTAAAGAGTCCATAAGGGGGAAGATCATAAGGCTTGCCTGTGATACCCTTGGCCTCATATCCTTTTTTACAGTGGGTGAGGATGAATGCCGTGCATGGCATCTGAAAAAAGGAGAGACTGCCCATGAGGCAGCAAGGACAATACATACAGACTTCTACAATAAATTCATAAGGGCAGAGGTTGTGTCATACGATGATTTCTTTAAATACAATGGCTTTGCAGGCTGTAAGAAGGCAGGGGCGTGGAGACTTGAGGGCAAGACATATATTGTTAAGGATGGGGATATAATAACCATAAGGGCAGGGGCTTGATATTCCTTGACAATGGAAAAATCTACATGCTAATCAAATAATACGATGCTTGGCTTTCCAGATATATGGGTTTTTCTCGGTTATATCCTCACGCCTGTATCTACACTTTTCTGTCTCATATACGGCTTTTTCAACTGGAGAAAGGGTGTAGAGGAAAAGGACGGTGACTACAGGGAAGAGATAAGATGGGAGAGGGAGGAGATAGAGCTTATAGAAAAGCTACCATAACAGATGCTATACCTCATAGTCTTTACAATTATATACCTTGCCATAACAATATATCTGAGTTATCTCGGTTATAAAAAGACAACGACAGTCTCCGATTATCTCTTAGCCGGGAGGCAGGTGCACCCTGTTACCATGTCCTTGAGCTATGGCTCCACATATATAAGCACCTCGGCTATCATAGGTTTTGGCGGTGTAAGTGCCCTCTATGGATTTAGTATGTCATGGCTTGCCTTTTTGAACATCTTAGTGGGCGTATGGATAGCCTTTGTTGTCTTTGGCAAGAGGACGAGGAAGATGGGCAAGGCACTGGATGCCCATACATTTCCCGAGTTACTGGGCAGGAGGTATAACTCAAGGTTTATACAGGGATTTTCAGGTTTTGTCATACTTTTTTTCATGCCTGTCTACACTGCTGCCATACTCATAGGTATATCGAGGTTTATAGAGGTATATCTTAGAGTGCCCTTTGCCACAGCACTCCTTGTATTCCTCCTCATAAATGCCTGCTATGTTATATGGGGTGGATTAAAAGGCGTTCTATATACATCGGCATTCCAGGGAATAATTATGATTGTGGTGATGATAATAATAGGTATTACAACCTATTTTTATGCAGGGGGATTAATAGAGGGGCACAGGGAATTGACATCCATGACATCTTATATACCCCAGGAACTTTTATCAGCAGGTCATAATGGCTTTACATCATTTCCCCTTGCCGGTTCACCCATATGGTGGTTTGTCATAACCACTATGATACTGGGCGTGGGTATAGGTGTTTTGGGACAGCCACAGCTCAATGTGAGGTTTATGACCCTGAAATCAGACAGGGAGCTTAACAGGTCCATCCCCTTTACAGCAATCTACATCCTCTTTACAACCGGTATAGCATTTACAGTGGGTGTCCTTACCAATGTAATATTCTACAAAAACATAGGTATGCTCTCCATAGAGGCTGTATTCGGCAATGTAGACAAGATAATACCCATGTATATAGATAGGTTTTATCCCCAGTGGTTTGTAGCCATATTCCTCGTAACACTTATGTCTGCTGCCATGAGCGCAAACAGTGCCCAGTTCCTTGCCATGGGTGCATCCTTGAGCAGGGATATTTTTGAACAGGCACTGCTCAAGGGCAAATCCCTTGCAGAGACCACTATTGTAACGAGGATAGGCATAGTCTTCAGTATATTTGCCACACTAATCCTGGGGCTCCTTATGCCTGAGGGCATTGTGGCTGTGGCTACAGCATTTTTCTTTGGTCTTTGCGGTGCCACATTCATCCCTGCATATCTATTCGGCTTATATTGGAAGAGGGGGTCTAAGACAGCTGCCAAGGCAAGTATCCTCTGCGGTTTTTTCTCATCCCTTATATGGATGCTTTTCTTCCATGAAAATGAATCAAGGGCAATTGGTATATGCCGTTTCTTCTTTGGCAGCGATACGCTGGCAGGTCATCCATTTAATATGATTGACCCACAGGTCATTGCCCTGCCCCTGTCATTTATTGTCTTTATTGTGGTCTCCTATCTTACCAGACCTGTAAGCCAGGAGGTACTCAGAAAGGCATTTAGACACATATAAGACCATTAATAGATATCACAGTATATGACCTTTGTCTTTGTTGATGTGTGTATCCACAACCTGTTTACCTGATTTTTTCATCTTTAGCCATAGAAAGAAAAACAGGGCTATTATTATCCCTGCCAGTGCAGACAGAAAGATGACTATGGCAAGGGATGCCTCAAACCGCCAGAATAAAAAAGATATACCCACCACCATGGAGTTCTGTATAGAGAATATTGTGACCAGCAGGACTACTATTATAAAAACAATAAAAGTTGCCATAAGACCCCCTTCCTTTTTATCTTGAGACCTTTTTCAGAGGTTTCAAGATACAATTTTTTGACAAAATAATCACACTGTTATAAATTAGAGTATGCACTGGCCAAAGTATTTTTTTATATCTGTGGCAGCCCACTTCCTCCTTTTATCCCTGATTCTCTTTATCCCCTTTAAAAGCCATAAGGTCGTAGAGACCATCTCTGTGGATTTTACCATATTGAACAGTGATTATGGAACAAATAAAAAAGGTACGGGCAGGGGTACAGGTGGTTCTGGTGTAAAAGGAGGCTATATAGGTCAGGAAGGGTTAGATGTAGATAGGGGGCATGGAGACAACAAAGCCCAGAGACAGGACAACCCCCAGGACAGCAATAAAATTAATACAGCATCAGATACCCGGGATGTCATATCCTTAAACCCCATCAAAGGGGATAAGATTGACTATGGTGAAGAGAACCTATCCCATGCCAGATTAATAAAGACAGGTTATGGTGCTTCAGGCCACGGTTCAGGTGGATTAGCAGGTGGCTCAGGTGTAGCAGGATATGGCAGGGGCACAGGAGGTGGGGGCGGTCAAGGCACAGGCTATGGCGGGGGGATTAACCTTGCCGACTATAACTATGTCAGGGATGCTGTTATGAAAAATATCACCTACCCTGAAAAGGCAAGGCGGATGGGTCTTGAGGGTAGGGTAATTATATCCTTTGTCATAAATGAGGCAGGTTTTATAAATGATGTGAAGATATTAAAGAGTTCAGGCTATACCCTCCTCGATGAGGCGGTAAGAGAGGCACTTTTTAAAGTCCATCAATTTAGAAAAAAATCAGAGAAACTTGTTGTTCAGCTCCCGGTAGAATTCCGGCTAAGATAACTATTATTCTTCTTTTTTCAGGATAGCATTGATACCTACATAGATGATAATAACCCCGAGGGCCAGGATAAATCTATATGGTATGCCTATGGTCTTTTTAAAGACATGGATGACAATTTTTATATTAAGCAGATTTTTAATAAAACCTGCCCCAGGGTCATAACCTGAGACAAACATAAGGAAAAAGGCAGGGATTAATATGCCTATAGTTATAAAGATTAGGCCTTTTTTTGTCTTTTGAGTCACCTTATACCCCTTTTTCTGCATGGATACCCTTGAAAAAGGTCTATTACTCTGGGGACGCCCCAGAAAAAACGATGAACCTCAAGACCTTTGTAGAGTTTTGCAAAGGTCTTGAGGGACTAAAAAACCGCCTGCTTTTAAGGCAGGCGGTTTTTGTATCTATCTTTTTCAATTCTTAGGACTGTTTTTTGAATTCCTTCTCCATTGCCTCTTTTGCAGGTTTTACATAGATGTCTCTGAGCTTTGGTTTCTCTATCTTTCCTGCAGGGTTACGAGGTATCTGTGCATAGACCATCTTTTCAGGCCATTTGTATTTGGCAAGACCCTTTTCCTTCACAAAGTTGATGACCTCTTCGTCTGTGATGGTCTCGCCCTCTTTGGGCTGGATGATTGCCATGACTATCTCAACGAGCCTTGGATGTGGATAACCGAGGACTGCCACATCCTGGACCTTCGGGTGTTTCCTGAGGACATCCTCTATCTCGGCAGGGAATATGTTCTCACCGCCCCTGATGATGAGGTCTTTTGAACGGTCGGCAAAGAATATAAAGCCCTCTTCATCTTTGTATGCCAGATCACCTGTATATAGCCAGCCATTCTTTATGGTCTTGGCTGTCATCTCAGGGTTCATGGCGTATTCCTTCATGAGCCTTGGTCCCTTGAGTATCAACTCACCAACCTTACCGGGGGGCAGTTCATTGCCGTTGTTGTCCACTACCTTTGCCTCCATAAAGACTGTTGCCTTTCCTATGGAGCCCGGTTTTCTCATTATGTCTTCGTCATAACAGTTTGTAAGGCCACCGCCACCGCCCTCTGTAATACCGTATATATTGGCAATGGGCAGGTTAGGGAATATCTTCTTTGAGTCCTCGAGGAGGACATACGGGACAGGCTGTGCACCTATCTCGATGTGCCTCAAGGCAGATAAATCATATTTTGACAGATCAATCTGTCCTGATTTGATGGCATTTATCACATCAGACCATGTGGGGACTGTGTTCCAGCCACCAGTGCATTTTTCATCAGCTATGCTCCTCAGGTAGTATTCTGGCTGGAGCTCCATGGGCATTAAGACCTTGCCTGCTGCTATATAGCATGGGAATGAGAGGAAGAGTGTCCCGCTGTGATAGAAAGGATGCGGTGCGAGATAGACACTGCTGTATCCCTCATTGTATGTCAGGGCATTTCCGATTCCTATATAGAATAGTGATTTATGGGTATGGGATACCGGTTTTGGTGCCCCTGTAGTACCTGATGTGAACATGAGTTCTGCCATATCATCATCATCTGTCTCAACACAGATGGGTGAGCCATCGCCTTTTTCAACTATCTCGTTGTATGACTTTACACCGGCAGGTATGGTATTGCCAAGGCATATGAAGTGTTTGCAGTAATCCATCTCTTTCATAATTGGCTCTACCCTTGCATTGAACTGGTCTCCAAACATAAAGACCTTGCACTTTGTAACATCGGCAGCATATTTTATATCTGCACTGGCAAAACGGAAGTTAAGCGGTGTAACAGTTGCCCCGGTCTTTAAGACGCCGATATAGCTTGCATACCACTCCATACAGTTCATCATAAGGTGCAGGACAATATCACCCTTTTTAACCCCACAGTCTTTGACAAGATAGTTGGCAATCTTGTTTGCCTGGTCATCGAACTGTTCCCAGGTCAGGCTCCTTCTTAACCCCTTTGAAGGATAGCTTTCGATGATGAACTCCCTCTTTGGAAACTTACTTGCGTTCAGTCCTGAAAACATTGCAAAATTCATAGAACCCTCCTTCTTAAATTGGCTTTTTTGTATTGCTTTTAAGATAGTTAGCATGATAAATTGAATAGTATTGCAATGTCAATACTAAAATTTTCAAATTAAATCTTTTTTTTAGGAGGCTTGCGATGGATATAACGATAGCTGAAATCTTGGCAAGAAATGCAAGGATGTATCCTGATGATGTGGCACTTGTGGAGAGGATACCTGCAGAGAAGAAGAGGTTCCAGATTACATGGAAGGAGTTCGATACAAGGGCAAACCAGTTTGCCAATGTCCTGGCAGCAAGGGGCATCAAAAAGGGTGATAGGGTTGTCCATTTTATGATGAATTCTATAGACTGGCTTGTAGCCTACTTTGGGATTGTAAAGACAGGCGCATGGGTAGTCCCCCTGAACTTCCGTTTTACAGGAGAGGATGTGAAATACTGCTGCGATGTGGCTGAGCCAAAACTTATTGTATTTGACGAGGAGTTTGCAGGCAGGATTGATTCTATAAAGGATAAACTCCCGGGCGTTAAAAATTATATCTGCCTTGGCAACAACATCCCATCCTTTGCCGAGTCATACGCAAAGGTTATGGCTGATGCACCTGCAACACCTCTTAATGTAGAGCTATTCCAGTCTGATGAGTGCGGTCTGTATTTTACATCAGGGACTACAGGACAGCCAAAGCCCATACTCCTCACCCATAAGAATATGCTCTGTGCATGTATTACAGAGAATTCAAACCACCACCAGACAAAAGATGATACATTTGTCCTTATCCCGCCTCTATATCACACCGGTTCCAAGATGCACTGGTTTGGCAGCTTTATTGTAGGTGGTAAGGGTATCCTCTTAAAAGGTGTATCACCAGAATGGACCCTTGAGGCAATAAGCGAGGAACAGGCAACTATTATATTCCTTCTCGTACCTTGGGCACAGGATATACTCCTCAAGCTCGACAGCGGCGAGATAAAACTTGAGAACTACAAACTTGATCAGTGGAGGCTCATGCACATAGGCGCCCAGCCAGTCCCCCCGGCACTCATAAAACACTGGAAGAAGTATTTCCCCAATATGCAGTATGACACGAACTTTGGACTTAGCGAATCAACAGGTCCAGGCTGTGTCCATCTGGGTATAGGTAATGAACACAAGATAGGTGCCATTGGAAAGCCAGGATTCAACTGGGAGGCAAGGATCGTTGACGAGAATGGTAATGATGTGAAAAAAGGCGAGGCAGGAGAACTAATTGTCCGCGGAGACGGTGTTATGCGCGAGTATTATAAAAACCCTGAGGCCACATCCAGGACCATTATAAACGGCTGGTTATATACAGGGGATATGGCAAGGGAGGATGAGGATGGCTTTATCTGGCTCGTAGACAGAAAGAAGGATGTTATCATCACAGGTGGAGAGAATGTATTCCCTGTAGAGGTAGAGGATTTTATCCACACCAATCCCAATGTAAAGGACGTGGCAGCTATTGGATTGCCTGATGAGCGGCTCGGCGAGATAGTGGCTGTTATCATAGAGGTTGCACCAGGCAAGACCCTAACAGAGGAAGAGGTCATGAAACACTGCGAGGGTCTGCCAAAATACAAGAGACCAAGAAAGATTTTCTTCGGTCAGGTGCCCCGCAACCCAACAGGCAAGATAGAGAAACCCAAACTGAGAAAACAGTATTCCGGTATGGAAGAGGCATTCAAGATCTAACACAAATATAACGGGTACAGGGCAGGGACTGACTATTTGTCTTCCTTGCCCTTACCCTCTGCACGGGCTTTTGGCATGTTTCCCACACCCATTGAAGAAAAGATTGGATATACATTCAAGAACAAGGATCTATTGAATCAGGCCATAACACACAGCTCATTCTTTAATGAAAAGAGGGAGATAAGGAAGTCAGATAACGAGAAGCTTGAGTATCTCGGCGATGCTGTGCTGAACTGCATAATTAGCATAATACTCTATAAAAAATACAGAGACAGGCATGAGGGCTTTTTGAGCAATGCCAGGTCATGCCTTGTTAGAAGGGATACATTGACGGAGATAGCAAGGGATATTAGCCTTGCAAGCCATCTCAACTACGGCAATGGGAGAAATACCGATGTCCCTGAGGAGTCAAAGGTCCTGTCCAATATGATGGAGGCACTCATTGGTGCTATTTATCTCGACGGTGGGCTTCTGAAGACAAGCAGGGTAATAAGGCGGCTTTTTGGGCCCTATTTTACAGAGGAGAGGCTGACAGAGAAGAGCCCTAAGAATATATTACAGGAGTATTCCCAGAAGAAATGGGGCTTGCTGCCGAGATACAAATTCACAAGAAAGACTAAGAATGGATTTACTGTAAATGTATATATAGGTAGCGATTACAGGGCAAAGGGACAGGGGAAGACAAAGAAGGAGGCACAGCAGCAGGCGGCAAAGGCCCTCCTTGAAGAACTCGGTGTGAGGTAGAGGGATGAAAGATAAGAAACAAGAAAGAGAAAAAGGCGTCATTGCCCCTCATGATATGGTGGTCTATAATCCTGAAAACCCATTGTATTCAAGGCAACACCTCTGTATCTATCTGAGGGAGCTATACGATTTGGCAGAGGCAGAGGCTATCTCAAAGCCCCATAATGCCGAAGGGGACAATGAAAAAGAAGAAAAAGAGGATAAATCATGAAGAGGTCCCTTGGTGCCAAGTCTGTTGTATATCCAGCCCCGGTCTTTGTAATAGGGACATATGACAGGGAAGGCAGGGCAAATGCCGCAACTGTTGCATGGGGCGGTATATGCTGTTCCCAGCCGCCATGTATAAATATTTCGTTGAGAAAGGCAACCTATACCTATGCCAATATTATGGAGCACAGGGCATTTACAGTGAATATACCATCTGAGAGATATGTAAAAGAGGTTGACTATCTGGGCATCTATTCCGGCAAAAATATAGACAAGTTCTCAGAGACAGGCCTCACACCTAAAAGAGGGACAATGGTGGATGCCCCATATATTGAAGAATTCCCATTTGTCCTCGAGTGCAGCCTTGCACAGACTATTGAACTGGGCCTACATACCCTCTTTATAGGGGAGATCAGGGATATCAAGGCAGATGAATCATTTATAACAGAAGAGAATATCATAGATGTAGAAAAGGTAAGGCCTATTATCTATGCCCCTGAGATAAGAATGTATTTTGGGATAGGCAGGTTCCTTGGCAGATCCTTCTCCATGGGGAAGAAACAACCTTGAAGAAGGCCCTGTTCTGTGGCACTTCTATACCAGTTTAGTGGGGTCGATAACGAGTTGTATTCTCACTGGCTGTAAAATCCATCCAAAAAAACAAAGTAATTTTTTGAGGTCTTTCCATGGCTTTGGAAGGCCTTGGACTATGAGATTAAAACCCCTGAAGGGACAGCCCATATCTTATCTGCAAGTCTAATGGACTTCTCACCATTATATGCAAAAAGGCCTGCAATGCACCCAGGTGTTGTCTCTAAGAAAGTCTTTATAGATGATATGTCTCTGTAATTTAATTTAGTTGTCATCTTGACCTCTATAGCTACACATCGTCTGTCTGATTCAATTATAAAATCTACCTCATGCCTGCCCTGAATATTCCAGAAACCAACTGTTGCATATGGCATATCTGATGAGATAATACCCATTATATTTTGCGCTATATATGTCTCAAATAGGCTACCTTCAAGATAATCAGATTTATTAAGAAAGCTGGCAATGCCTGAGTCGGTAAAGTAGAGTTTAGGGGATTTTATTAGCCTGCTCGACCTGTTGTTGAGATATGGGTTCAATAGATAGACAATAAAAGATGCCTCAAGAAGGGAGAGATAGCGAGAGGCAGTTACAGCATTAATCTTGGCATCCCTCGCCAAGTCGCTTATATTAATAATTTTCCCTGTTCTAAGGCCGGCAAGATGCATAAGGTTTCTGAAGGATATAATATTTGCTATCTGACTGAAACCAATTATGTCTCTTTCTAAATAAGTCTGTTCATAGCCTTTAAACCACAAATCCCTGTTTATGGTAGTATCCAGACAGACTGAAGGCATACCGCCTTTTAAAACATCATCATACTGGACAGGTTCAAAGACATTTATTTCAGCAGGCTCGCCAGTCTCGAGAAGGCTTTTTAAAAATGACTTATTTGTAGACCTGTTTATTTCTCTGCGGGTAAGAGGATACATGTTATAGTATATTGCCCTTCCTGCAAGCGACTCCTTTAGACCTTTGATAAGAGAAAAGTTGGCTGAGCCAGAAAGCAAGAACTGTCCAGGCACCCTTTCCCTATCCATTATGATTTTTATTGCTGTTAGTATCTCGGGTATCTTTTGTGCCTCGTCTATTGTGATTTTTTCATGCTTACGACATAGAGATTGTATAAAACCTGCAGGATCCATTTTTGCAGCTTCGAAATTCTCAAAATCATCAAAACTTATATAATATCTATCTTTAAGTTCCTCTTGTTTTAACAAAAAGGTGCTTTTACCTGTCTGTCTCATACCAGTTATAACAACGACAGGCATGGTTTCCAGTGCTTTAACAATCTGTCCTGCAATGGACCTCGGCCAATATTCTGTCATAATTTAACATATTATAGTTACAATATGACATAAAGTCAAGTTAAATAATGACAAAAAAGTGCCTCTAAAGATGTAATACCCTTGCAGGGCTTTGCAAAGGTCTTAGTTTATAATTTTTATAGGAGATATATAGACTGGAGGGTAAAGACTTATAAACCCAGGATACCACTTTAGTGGGTAGATGCCCCTCAGAACAAAACTGGTTTTTTTGCACATAAATCAGGCAAAACATGGAGACCTGATAGACCAGCCCAAAAAAGTCTTTTGGATGTGTCCCAAAGTAATTTTTTGTAGACAGCCTCAGTTCACGAGCCTTAGTTGATTTTTGACCTTATTGTTATCGTCTACATAGACCTTTTTAGGTTTGAATGTTGCCAGTTCCTTTTCATCATAGCTTGCATAGGTGACTATGATTATAAGGTCATCCTTTTTTGCCTTGTGGGCTGCAGCACCGTTTATACAAATAACCCCTGAATTTTTTTCTCCTGTTATGGCATATGTGGTAAAGCGTTCACCGTTTGTTACATTATATATCTGAACCTGCTCATAGGGCAATATATCTGCCTGCTCCATCAGGGCCTCATCTATGGTAATGCTCCCTTCATAATGAAGGTTACTCTCTGTTACCCTTGCCCTGTGGATTTTTGACTTCATCATGGTTTTATACATCTTTTAATCCTCCATTAAAATGGTATTATCTATCAATCTTGTCTTGCCAGCACGGCATGCGACAGCATAAAGGGCCTTATCCTTAATTATTTCTATATCCTCGAGGGTCTCTGTATCGGCTATCGTTATATATTCAATATCCAACCCATCCTTTGACAGGAGAACCTCTCTTGCCTTTTCCTTTAATATACTGGCATCCCTTATACCGTTCTTAAAGAGTTCAGTAACTTTTTTTATAGACTCATGGATAAGTAGTGCCCGCTCCCTCTCCTGGGGATTGAGATAGGTATTCCGTGAGCTCATGGCAAGTCCATCTTTTTCCCTTACAGTGGGGTATGGGATAATCTCTAAATCCATGTTCAGGTCCTTGATCATCCTCTCTATTACCTTTAGTTGCTGGAAATCCTTCTGGCCAAAGACTGCATAATGGGGTTTTACGATGTTGAAGAGTTTTGTGACAACAGTGGCAACGCCTATAAAATGGCCTTTTCTCGTCCTTCCACAGAGAAAGTCCTCAAGACCCCTTACCTGCACATATGTGGCGTATCTCTCAGGATACATCTGTCTTGCATCAGGGAAGAAGATTATGTCAGTCTTCTCTGCCTCAAGGAGGCTCCTGTCTCTTTCAAAATCCCTGGGGTATCTGTCCAGGTCCTCTGTTGGTCCAAACTGGGTAGGGTTTACAAATATGCTGACCACAACTGTATCGCTTATCTCCCTTGCCTTTCTCACAAGGGCAAGGTGGCCCTCATGGAGATAGCCCATAGTAGGGACAAATCCTATCTTTTTACCGGCACGCCTTAAATCATCAGCTATGCCCTGCATCTCCTTTACCGTCTCTATTATCTTCATCTATGTTATCTAACCCCTTATCTTTTTTATCCCTCTATGACCTATGTCTTTTTACCGTCATTAGTGAAAGGAGTGGTTATCATCGGGGAATATACCCTTTTTAACCTCATCTATATATAGCCTTACACCTTTTGCTATCTCCTCTTTCATGTCCAAATATCTCTTGACGAATTTAGGCCTGAATTCACCAGAAAGACCCAATAAATCATATATTACAAGGACCTGACCATCACAGTCCGGCCCAGCACCTATCCCTATTGTGGGGATCTTAAGCATGCCTGTTATCTCCTTTGCCAGTTCTCTGGGGACACACTCGAGGACAACAGAAAAAGCACCTGCCTCCTCTACAGCCAAGGCATCCTGGATGAGCCTTTCTGCATCCTTGCCCTTTCCCTGAACCTTATAACCACCCATCCTGTGTATGGACTGGGGTGTTAGTCCAACATGGCCCATAACAGGTATGTCTATATCCACAAGGGCCTTTATGGTGTCTTTCATGTTCCTGCCGCCTTCGAGCTTAACTGCCCCGGCAAGGGACTGTTTCATCATCCTCCCGGCATTACGCCTTGCCTGCTCAATACCTTCCTGATAGGACATGAAAGGCATGTCAATGACAACAAGGGCATTCTTTGTGCCCCTTACAACTGCCTTTGTATGGTGTATCATCTCTTCGATTGTAACAGGAATTGTGTTGGGATATCCAAGAAGCGTTGTCCCTACAGAATCGCCTACGAGGATTATGTCTATGCCTTCCTCGTCCATTATGCCGGCAAATATGGCATCATAGGCAGTGAGCATGGTAATCTTATCATCACTGCCTTTACGTTCTCTTATTATTGGGACTGTTTTCTTTTCCATCTTGCCCCTTAATAAAAAAACCTCCTGAACACAATTCAGAAGGCCATTCATCCAAATCTCCTTCCGTCTCGGTCCAGTCCGTTGGATCCAAGCGGTATGTGTTAATATTGAAACAGAGCCCAAGACCTTTGTCAATAATTTTTTATATTTTTTGTAACCCCTTACATAAAACATATAGACATTTGGGGAAATATCCTGTAAAATTTTAACTATTCGGGGCGTAGCGCAGCATGGTTTAGCGCACTTGCTTGGGGTGCAAGAGGTCGCAGGTTCAAATCCCGTCGCCCCGATTTATTTATTTTTGAAGTGAGACCACATATATCTTCACTTTTGCTTGGTGATCCATTGCTTATCCTCTTATCTAACGATGACGGTATCCATTCTGAAGGTCTTATATGCCTCAAGGAGGGCCTTCAAAAAGAGCATGATGTATATATAGTTGCACCGGAAAAAGAGAGGACCTGCATTGGTCATGCTGTAACCATTCATAAACCATTGAGGATAAAGGAGATATCTAAAGACACATATACCACGAACGGGACGCCTGCAGACTGCATACTCCTTGCTGTCCATAAGATACTCCCAAAGAGGCCGGATTTAATCATATCGGGCATAAATAAAGGGCCTAACATGGGACAGGATGTCAATTATTCAGGGACTGTGGCTGCGGCAAAGGAGGGGGCATTTCTGGGTATACCATCTATGGCAGTATCCATTGCAGCAAGGGAGGGTTTTTACTTTAATGACGCAGTGTTATCCATAAAGAGGATAATAAGTCTGGCAGACAACAGGGCAATACCCTATGGAGAGATATTTCTTAACATAAATATACCCAATATGCCCTATAACAGAATAAAAGGTTTTATGGTGACAAGGCTCGGTAAAAGGTTATATAATGATATAATTATAGAAAGGACTGACCCAAGGGGTAAAAAGTATTACTGGATAGGTGGTAACGGAGACAGATATGAGGATATGGAGGGAACGGATTTTTCTGCAATTGCCCATGGCTTTGTCTCTATCACACCCCTTGTCCTTGACACAACAGCAGACTGTAATTACATTGATGTATTAAAAAAAATATTGAGGAGGGTTTTATGAAAACAACAATTTCGGTTATCAAGGCAGACATAGGAAGCATAGGGGGGCACATAAGGCCAAGTCAGAGGCTGATAAAGAGGGTAGCAGAGTATATAGAGGACGAAGGCAGGGATATTGTATATGATTTTTTTGTATCCCATACCGGTGACGATGTGGCCATACTTTTTACCCACTCCCATGGTGTAGGCAGTGAGGCTGTCCACAAGCTTGCATGGGATGCCTTTGTGGCAGGCACTGCCATTGCAAAGGAACAGGGTCTATATGGTGCCGGTCAGGACCTCCTGAAGGATGCCTTCTCAGGCAATGTGAAGGGTATGGGACCGGCTGTTGCAGAGATGGAGATAGAGGAGAGACCGAATGAACCTTTCCTTTTCTTTGCCGCTGACAAGACAGACCCCGGCGCATATAACCTACCCTTATTTCTCGGTTTTGCAGACCCCATGTATAATTCAGGGCTTATCCTCTCGCCGAACATGGAAAAGGGTTTTACCTTCCATATAATGGATGTGGATTATACAGAGGGTGACAGGCTTATAGAGCTCAATACACCGGAAGACCTCTATGATATTGCAGCACTATTAAGGGATAATGAGAGATTCGTAATAGAGTCCATATACTCCAGGGGGACAGGTGAGATAGCTGCTGTAGTAAGCACAACAAGGCTCCATAACATCGCCGGCAAATATACAGGCAAGGATGACCCTGTAATGCTTGTCCGTGTCCAGGGCGCATTCCCTGCCACAGGCGAGGTCCTTGCACCATTCAATATAGGTCATTATGTGGCAGGTTTTATGAGGGGCAGCCATACAGGCCCATTAATGCCTGTAAAGATGAATTCCCCAGTATCATATTTTGACGGTCCACCGGTTGTGGCATGTATGGCATTCTGTGTCCACAAGGGCAAGCTCACAGAGCCAGCAGATGCATTCGATCACCCATACTGGGACTATGTGAGGGCAAATGTATCGAGAAAGGCAACTGAACTGAGACAGCAGGGCTTCTCAGGGATGGCAATGCTTCCATATTCTGAGCTTGAATACGGCGGAATCGTAGAGAAGATGAAAAAGCTCGACCCTAAATTCAAGATAAGGGGTAAGTAAAAGATAGATAGATTCTGAAAAAGTCTATATAGATTGAGAGCAGGATGAGGTTTTATATAGAGACATTTGGTTGTCAGATGAACGAACACGATTCGGAGAAGATGAGCCATCTTCTCCGAATCAATGGTTTTACCCCTGTCCAGGAGGCAAGGGACGCAGATATAGTCATTGTAAATACATGCTCTGTAAGGGAAAAGGCAGAACAGAAATTCTACAGCCTCATAGGGAGGCTTAAAAAGCTCAAGGATAAAAAGGGGACAATTATCGGTGTCACAGGATGCATTGCCCAGCAGGAGAAGGAGATGCTCAAGGAAAGGCTCCCCTTTATAGACTTTGCCATGGGTCCATCGGGTATACATACTGTTATGGATGCCATAACCCGTTCAAGGGAGGGCAGTTTTTTCTATGATTTCTCTGACAATGGCTGCGTAGCCCCTCTTTTTTTGAGCCCTGAACCGGCCCAGGACAGTATAAAGGCATATGTAACCATAATGAAGGGCTGTAATAATTTCTGCAGCTACTGCATCGTCCCATATGTAAGAGGCAGGGAGGCATCAAGGGATAGCCATGATATCCTTGAAGAGATAAAGGGTCTTGCAGAAAAAGGCATAAAAGAGGTCATACTCCTCGGGCAGAATGTCAATTCATACAACAAAGGAAAAAATGATTTGTCTTTCCCGGCATTACTGGAGAAGATAAACAGTGTAGATGGGATTGAACGCATAAGGTTTGTGACATCCCACCCAAAAGACCTCTCCCATGAACTTATAGAATGTTTTGGAAGGCTCGATAAGCTCTGCGAGCAGATACACCTGCCGTTCCAGTCAGGTTCTGATAAGATACTCAAGCTCATGAACAGGGGATACAGTATATCTGAATATGTGGAAAAGATAGATAAATTAAGAAGAGTCCAGAGCGATATTGCCATCACAGCAGACTGTATTGTGGGGTTCCCCGGTGAGGATGAGGAGGCATTCAGAGATACAATAGAGCTCGTGAAAAAGGTGGAGTTTGATGGTATATTCTCCTTTGCCTATTCAAAGAGGAAGAATACAAAGGCAGCAACATTAGATAATGAGGTCCCCAGGGATGTGGCATTAAAGAGGCTTGGATACCTACAGGCCATCCAGAAAGGCATTACACTAAAGAAAAATCAGGCAACAGAGGGTAGGGTCTTTGATGTCCTTGTAGAAGGCAGGAGCAAGAATTCTCAGGATGAACTTACAGGGAGGACAAGACACAACAGGATTGTGAATTTCAAAGGGGATACTGATATGATAGGCAGGATAGTTCAGGTTAAGGTCATAAAGGGTTATGCCAATTCCCTCAAGGGAGAGGTATTATGACCGTGAAAGGAGGTTTAATATGTTAAAGGAGATGAAGGTTGCAGGGATTACAGTAGACCCGTTTACCAACACACCTATAGTGCTCCTCAAGGATCTTGAGGATAAGGATGTGCTCCCCATATGGATAGGGTTACTTGAGGCATCGAGCATTGCCACTGCCCTCGAGAATATACAGACGCCCAGGCCCATGACGCACGACCTTATAAAGAACATACTCGATACCCTTGGTGTCAAGATAGTGAAGATTGAGGTCAATGACTTGAGGGACAATACGTATTATGCCCTGATACACATGGATGTAAACGACAGGAGGCTCACCATAGACTCCCGTCCCAGCGATGCCATAGCCATAGCCATAAGGACAGGGGCACCTATCTTTGTGGAAGAGAATGTAATCAAGAAGTCATCCAAGGCAGATATATCCAAAAAGGGTGACAAGGTTGTCACAGACAGCAATGAATGGGAGGATATACTGGAGAACCTCTCTTCTGATGACTTCGGAAAATACAAGATGTGAGTGTAACACTGAGACATGATTGACCTGCACACCCATTCCCTATTGAGCGACGGGGAGCTACTGCCATCTGAGCTGGCCAGGAGGGCAAAGGTAAAAGGATACAGCATAATAGGTATATCTGACCATGTAGACCCCACAAACCTCGAGGATGTGGCTACCTCTATCCTTAAGCTTGCGGCAAAGGCCAGTTCCTATAATGACATTATGGTTGTCCCTGGTGTAGAACTGACCCATGTACCCCCCGACATTATAGGTGAGCTGGTTAAGGAGGCAAGGAGGCTCGGTATATACTATGTAGTTGTCCACGGTGAGACCATTGCAGAGCCTGTTGAGGAGGGTACAAACAGGTCTGCAATAGAGGCAGGGGCTGATATACTCGCCCATCCGGGGTTGATAAGCATGGAGGATATGGGGCTTGCAGCAAAAAAAGGCGTCCTTATAGAGATAAGCGCAAGAAAAGGACACTCCCTTACCAACGGCCATGTGGCAGCCCTTGCAAAAAAGACAGGTGCAAGGCTTGTCCTCGATACAGACTCCCACAGCCCCTCTGATTTGATAACGGACAGTGAGGGCCTAAAGATTGTTATGGGTGCAGGGCTTTCAAGGGATGATTTCCATATTATGCAGAGAAATGCCGAGGAACTGGCAAGAAGGGTTTTTAATAGATAGGATGAAGATCAATATAGAAGATGCCATAAGATCTATACCCTATTACCCCAGGGCAATGAAATACGGCGGGGATGATGGGCTGGTAAGGCTTGCATCCAACGAGAACCCTTTTCCACCGTCCCAGGGCATAATAAACGCTGTCCTTGATGCTGTCTTTAGCATAACCAGGTATCCGGGCAGTGAATTGGAGCTCAAGCAACTGATAGGTGAAATATATGGATTAGGCCATGAACAGGTTGTCCTTGGAAACGGCTCTGACGAGATTATAGAGATGGTCCTCAAGGCAGCAAGATTAAAGGGAAAAGACAGGGTAGTAATAACAGAACCTGCCTTTGCCTACTATAGTATAGCCTCCCAGGTCTTCGGGTATGAGGTGGTTAAGGTGCCCTTAAGGGATATGAGGACAGACCTTGAGGCCATAAAAGAGGCCATAGATGAAAGGACGAGGATAATCTTTTTAAATAACCCGTTAAACCCTACAGGCACTATATTTAGAGATGGGGAATTCAGGGAGTTTCTAAAAGATTTGCCCCCTGATGTTATTGTGGCTAATGATGAGGCATATGCTGAATTTGCAGAGGATAAGGATTTCCCTTATTCCATGAGATTTATAGAAGAATACCCTGTCTTAGTATTAAGGACATTCTCCAAGGCCTATGCCCTTGCAGGGCTGAGGATAGGGTATTGTCTTGGTGAGGCATCCCTAATATCTTTTCTGGAGAGGACAAGGCAGCCTTTCAGTATCAATTCTGTTGCCCTTGCCGCTTCTAAGGCAGCCCTGGCTGACAGGGATTTTTTGAGGTTTGTCCTGGAGAACAACAGAAAGGGAAAGGCTTTTTATTACAGGGCCTTTGAAGAATTATCACTGGATTATGTGTCTACAGAGGCCAATTTTATCCTTGTCAGGCTCGGCAGGGATGCAGAGGCCATAACAAAGAGGCTCTTTGAAGAGGGTATACTCGTAAGATGGATGGGTGCATATAATCTGCCTGATTATATAAGGGTTACCATAGGTAAGACAGATGAGAACACAAGATTTATAGATGCCCTCAGAAAGATACTGGGATAGACAGGGTCTTACATATATGCCCCTGTATTGGGTTTTTTTTCAGGGTCTTACTGCGGACCCTATAGAGGTTATAATACTGAACACAGAATATTGAACAGATTTTAAATCTATAGTCTGTTTTAAATTTGGCTATGAAGAAGGGTTTGATAATTACGATAGACGGACCGAGCGGTGCAGGGAAGAGCACCATAGCAAGGCTTATGGCAAAGAGACTCGGCTATATGTATATAGATACAGGTGCCATGTACAGGGGTGTTGCCTGTGCTGCAGCAAGGCATAATATAACAGGCATAGATGAAGGGGCTCTGGAGATGTTTCTTGGGGGTCTTGATTTAGTCTTTGACTTCAGGGACAGGACAGTGGTTATCCTGGATGGAGAGGATATAAGCGAGGATATAAGGATGCCGGAGATATCCATGCTCGCTTCAAGACTCTCACAGAATAAAAAGGTAAGAGACTTTCTCACAAAAAAGCAGAGGGAGATAGGGAAAGACGGGGGTGTTATCCTTGAGGGGAGAGACACAGGCAGCGTTGTATTCCCCGATGCAGATATAAAGTTCTACCTCGATGCAAAACACCATGAGAGGGCAAAAAGGAGGTTCTTAGAGCTTTCAGAAAAGGGTGTGGCCTCAGATATGGAGAGGGTGAAGGAGGAGATGGAGATAAGGGATAGAGAGGATTCTAAAAGGGACATTGCACCCCTTACCATCCCCCAGGGGGCTATATACATAGATACAACAGGCCTTGATATAGATGGTGTCCTTGAGAAGATTATGGGGTATATAAGAGAGAGGGTATGATAGAGGTATATAAGACAAAGGATATAGGTTTTTGTTTTGGCGTAAAAAGGGCTATCAATATGGTCCTCAAGGAGGCACAGACAGGACAGAAAAACATATATACCATAGGTCCTATAATCCACAACCCCCAGATGGTGGATATGCTCAGGGAAAAGGGGATAAGACCGGTAGATGACATAAAGGACATAGAAGACGGTATAGTAGTCTTCAGGACCCACGGCATTAAAAAGGAGGATGAGGAGTATATAAAACAGAGGGGTCTTCGTTATATTGATGCCACATGCCCTTTTGTGAAAAAGGTGAGAAGATACGCAATAATGCTGAAAAAAATGGGTTATAAGGTGGTCATAGTGGGGGAGGGCAGGCACCCTGAGGTGAAAAGTGTATTGAGTTATTTGGATAATGATGGTATTGTATTACAGAAGCCTGATTCAATCGATGCCAGAAAGATAGGTGTCGTAAGCCAGACAACCCTGGAAAAGGATTTTTTTCTGGATATTGTAACAGGTCTTTTAAGGGATGCCGAGGAACTGAGGGTCTACAATACAATATGCGTAAGCACATCCAAGAGGAAGCAAGAGGCATCCAGACTTGCAGAAAAGGTAGATATGATGCTTATAGTGGGCGGTAAAAACAGCTCCAATACAACAAAGCTCTATGAGATGGTAAAGAGGCTCCAGCCAAAGACCTATCACATTGAAACAGAAGATGATTTAGACCCCGTATGGTTCTCCGGGGTAAAGAGAGTGGGTATTACAGGAGGGGCATCAACTCCTGATTTTATCATAGATAAGGTAGAGCGGCAGGTAAAAAATTTTTAGGGGGAACATATGGCAGATATAGCTGAAACAGTAGCACACAAAGAAAACACTGAAGAGGAGATGAGGGAACTTTATGAGACCTCTATGAAGAGTCTTCAGGAAGGCGGGAACATCTTAAAGGGAAAGGTCATAAATATCAACTCTGATACTGTTATTGTTGATGTTGGTCTTAAATCCGAAGGGAAGGTCCCCATATCAGAGTTTTTAAATAAAAACAATGAATATGCAGTCAATATAGGTGATGAGGTTGAGGTGATGATAACAGGGAGGGAAAAGGAATTCGGGCTCCTCCTCCTCTCCAAACAAAAGGTAGATTATATACGCACATGGCAGAAGATAAACAAATCCTTTGAGGATGGCACCCCGATAGACGGCGACATAGCATCAGAGGTTAAGGGCGGTTTTATTGTTGATATAGGTATCAATGCCTTTTTACCCATCTCCCAGGTGGACATAAAACCAGTAAAAAATCCATCCTCCTTTGTGGGGAGACACCTGAAATTCAAGGTAATAAAGGTAAACCAGAGAAAGAACAATGTTATCCTCTCGAGGAGGATCCTTGTAGAGGAAGAGAGGGAGAGGAAAAAGACAGAATTCTGGAAGAATGCCAAGGATGGCCAGATTTTGTATGGGTTTGTGAGGAATATAACAGACTACGGTGCCTTTGTGGATTTAGGGGGTGTTGATGGTTTCCTCCACCTCAATGAGATTACATGGGGCAGGATAACACACCCAAAGGAGTATCTCAGGGTCGGTGATGAGATAAAGGTAAAGATTATAGAGCTGGATACAGAAAAAGAGAGGGTCTCCCTGAGTATGAAGAGGCTTAAACCCGACCCATGGGAGAGGATAGAGGAGAAGTATCCCCCTGGTTCAAAGGTAAGGGGAAAGGTTGTAGGTATCGTTGAATACGGTGTGTTTGTGGAGTTGGAGCAGGGTGTTGAGGGCCTCCTCCACCTAAGCGAGATGACCTGGGATAAGAAACTGAGAAACCCCAATAAGATTGTAAACAAGAACGACTGGCTTGAACTTGTGGTCCTCGATGTAGATAAAGAGAAGAAGAGGATATCCCTGGGGCTCAAACAACTGCTTCCTGACCCGTGGGATGAATTGATAAACAAGTATCCGCCAGGCTCTATAGTGAAGGGCAAGGTTAAGAACTGGACTGATTTCGGGATGTTTGTGGGCATAGAGGATGGTGTAGACGGGCTAATCCATGCCTCTGAGGTCTCCTGGTCGAGGAGGAGAAAAGGCATACATGAGCTCTACAAGAAGGGCACCATGGTTGAGGCTGTTGTCCTCAACATTGACAAGGAGAATAAGAAATTCTCCCTGAGCATTAAAAAACTAAAAGATGACCCCTGGAAAGGCATAGGGGCAAAATACAGGGAGAGGGACATAATAGAAGGCTATATAACCAGCATCACAGACTTTGGTATCTTTGTGGAGATAGAGGACGGGGTCGAGGGGCTAATACACCTGTCTGAGATAGATGACCTCCAGGGCAGACACCCCAGCGATGTATATAAGATAGACGACAAGATAAAGGCAGTTATATTGAACATAGATGAAAAGGAAAAGAGGATAGGCCTGAGTGTAAAGGCA
>JAKPCK010000026.1 GCA_029553295.1 Deltaproteobacteria bacterium
CTCTCCCATAGACGGTCAAACCTGTGTTCCCATCTCCCGAGGGTGATGAAATTCACAAGTGTATATATCCTTCTCAAAAATATGAGAAGGGCAATAATAACGAGAACAGCAAATATTAAAGATTCTGTTGGTGTCATGATAGCTCCTTATAAATTGGAATGGGTGCCTGTCTTCTCTTTTAGGGATGTTATCAAGGGTGGCACTATCTCAAATACATCCCCTACAATACCAACATGGGCAACTTCAAATATGGGTGCATTTTTGTCTTTATTTATTGCTATTATATGTTCAGCATTCTGCATACCCACGAGATGCTGAATTGCCCCAGATATACCACATGCCAGATAGAGCTTTGGCCTTACAGTTTTACCTGTCTGGCCAACCTGCCTCTCATGGGATATCCATCCTGCATCAACTGCACATCTCGATGCACCAACGACACCCCCGAGAAGCGATGCAAGCTCTTCAAGGATTGAAAAGTTCTTTCTTTCAAGCATGCCTTTACCACCACTGACAATAATCTCGGCTGTTCTTATGTCGCTCTCATCCCCATTATTTATTGGAATAATCTCGAGGATCTTTGTTGCTATCTCGTCCTCATTGAGCTCTATAGATTCTCTTATTAATTCACCAATCCTATCTTTTCTGAATGGTGGCACTGGCAGCACCCTTGGTCTAACAGATGCCATCTGTGGCCTGGCATGCTCTGTTAATATTGTTGCCATTACATTGCCACCAAAGGCAGGTCTGGTCTGTTCGAGAAGCCTTTTTTCCTTATCTATGCTGAGTTTTGTGCAATCTGCCGTAAGTCCGGTATTAAGTGCCGTAGCAACTGCACTCGCAAGGTCTCTGCCGAGCCCTGTTGCACCGATAAGAAGGATCTCTGGATGATATTTATTTATGAGATATACAAAGCAATCAAGATAAGGACGGGTTCGATAATATCTAAGCGTTGGATGGTCAATGATATAAACCTGATCAGCACCAAATCCAAAGGCCTCCATTATAAGATGCTCTACATTGTGTCCAAATATAACAGCTGATAACCCTGTACCTAGGTCTGATGCAAGCTCGCTACCTATTCCTAAAAGCTCCCAAGATACTTGATTGGGCTTGCCATCTATATGTTCGACAAAGACCCATACGCCTTTCCAGACTGTTTTTTCAGTAGGGCTGTCTTTTTCTGTTTGTGTTACATCATCATTTTCTTGATTGCTTTTGCCTATGATATTGATAAAATCTTCAAGTGCCCCTGAGGTGCATTTCTCTATACATTTTTTACAGCCATTGCACTTATCAATAGTTATTACAGGTACACCCTTTACATCAAAGGTATCATATTCAATGGCATGGGTTGGGCATACTTGTATACATTCACCGCATCCATTACATTTTTCACTGCCTATCGGGTAGATTAGTTCAAATGCCTGGGCCGGACAGACTTTTAAACACTTTTTGCAGCCTATACATTTAGCAGGATTAACAATGGGCGACCCTTGCGTGTCATGTGTATCATATTCAATGGCATTTGCCGGACATGAGGGCTCACATCTACCACATGCAATACATTTTTCAGCTATTAAGCGGACCCTTGGCCTTATCTTTTTTTTCTTAACCATATTGTGCACCCCTTATTTTCCATTCTTCAAATTTTTTTAAGATTACACTTACAAGCTTGCCAGTTCCGTTTCCATCTCCATCCCCGGAATATATCTCACCCTGTTGTTTTTCAGGAGCAAATATACGTTTGACTGTTGTGGCAGAACCGTTAAGGCCTATGGTCTTTGGATCTAATTGCATAAAATAATTATTCCATATAGGTATTGATATCTCTTCTGAATAAATCCTGCGGGGCACTGATGGATATCGAGGTCTATTTGCATCTCTCTCTACAGTTAGTAATGTAGGCAGACTTACCTCTATTACCTCATGCCATTCATCTTGTTTTCTCCTTACTACAATTTTTTTTCTTTCTAAATCTAAAGAGATTATTTTATCAACAAGGGTCGCCTGACTAAAACCGAGACGTGTTGCAATCCCGGGACCTACCTGAGCTGTATCACCGTCAATTGTCTGTTTACCACAGATAATAATATCCACAGGATCTTTTTTCGAGACCTCCAATATAGCATGAGCAAGTACTTTGCTTGTGGCGAGGGTGTCAGCACCACCAAATACCCTGTCACTCAATAGAATACCGTCATCTGCCCCCATAGCTATTGCCTTTCTAATGACAGAATCAGCCATGGGAGGGCCCATTGACAGGACAGTTATCTTACCCCCATGCTTGTCTTTTATTTTAAGCGCTTCTTCAACTGCAGGGCCATCAAAAGGATTTGTGATAAAAGGCACACCTTCTCTTATAAGCGTATTAGTAACAGGGTCTATCTTGACTTGTGTTGTATCCGGGACCATCTTTACACAGACAACAATATGCATGGCTCCACCTCTCAATTTTTTTTATTATCGATTGTGCAGTTTAAAAAATTGTGAATTCATGTTACAATCATAGAGGCTAAAAATGGATTTGGCAATATCAATTGATAACCTAAATAATACCTATATAAAATAGGTAATAAATGAAACAACTATGGCATAAAGCTGTGGGATAGATGAGTGGACAGATATTTAAGATAAAGAATCAAGACATATGCTGGATTTTTGCAAAGGCCTTAGCCTTGGTATTCATTTAATATCATATTGTTAGGGGTATTGAGTATTGTATGAAGAGAGGTTTTACAGGCGTATATCAAGACCCAATGACCTCATGTGCTTTGAGGTCAAATACAAAGAAACCGACCTTTTCTGCTGCACAAAGAATGATTTAAAAGATTTTATAGCAGACAGGGTATTATTCTACAGGCACCAGCTTGAGGAGTATATAAGACAGAGGCCTGAATTTCTTGAGAGCCTCACACCCATTGAAGATGACAGGTTTGCCCCTGAGATAGTAAGAAAGATGATTGAGGCATCATCCTTAATCGGTGTGGGACCCATGGCCTGTGTCGCCGGTGCCATAGCAGAGTTTGTGGGCAGGGACATAGAGCCGCAATCATATGAATTTATAATAGAAAATGGAGGTGATATATTTTTAAAGACAAAGAGGCGCAGGACAATCCTGATCTATGCAAAGGATTCGCCTTTCAGTGAAAGGATTGGCATAGATATAGCCCCTGGGCCTTCTGCATACGGTGTCTGTACATCATCAGGGACAGTGGGACATTCACTGAGTTTTGGCAGTGCAGATGCAGTATGCATAATCGGTGAATCATCTTTATTCTGCGACGGACTTGCAACCTTTATAGGGAATATTGTAAAAAAAAGGGAAGATATAGCCTTTGCCATAGAAAAGGCAAAGACATTTAATACGATTAGAGGTATACTTATTATAATGGGTGATAAGCTCGGTGTATGGGGTGATATAGAGCTTGTAAAACTGTAGTAATTTTATATGAAAAAGAGAGGATGTCGATGAAAAAGAGGATTATAATAAGGTTTAAAAAGAATATGATAGACAAGCCTATAGTATACAGGCTCGCCAAGGATTTTAATCTAATCTTCAATATCCTTAGGGCAAATGTCCTGCCGAAGGCAGACTCTATTATGGTTGTGGAGCTTGAAGGGAGTGATGAGGATTACCAGAGAGGCATTGAGTATCTTGTTCAGACAGGGTGTGATATAGAACCTATCGAGCAGGATATAAAAAGGGATGAGGCAAAGTGTGTCCACTGCGGCGTCTGCACAAGCGTATGTGCACCATCAGCCCTGTATCTAAATCGGGATACCATGAAGGTGGAGTTTGACTATGAAAGATGCGTTGCCTGCGAACTGTGTGTCCGGGTATGTCCTGTAAAGGCACTGAATGTATACTTTGATTATTGATTATTTAATTTTCAAAAACATTAAAGGGAGGTTATTATGATAAAGAAGGTATTATGTCCTGTTGATTTTTCAGAATTCACCGACGAGGTCCTTTCATATGCCATAGAGATTGCAAAAAAATTCGAGGCAGAGTTACATCTAATCCACGTTATACCGAATCTCAATTATTTTACACCGTATGAATCATTTATGACCCCTGAGAATCTCGTGGCTATAGAGAGGAATATAGAAAAAGAGATAGAGAAGGATTTTGAAAAAATAGCAAAAAAGATAGATATACCCTTTAAAAAAATAATCAAGACCGGTGTCACCTTTGTGGAGATAATAGACTATATAAAACAGGAATCCATATCCCTCGTTGTTATGGGGACACACGGTAGAAGTGGTATAGAACATATCCTAATAGGGAGTGTGGCAGAGAAGGTTGTGAGAAAATCACCATGCCCTGTATTGACAATAAGGCCAAAAGGTAAGGCATTTGCAATGCCCTAGTCACTATGGGGTAAATACCTTTTATAATCTTTAATTCATTATAGATTCTTGCCCAAGCAGGGAAATATTTTGATTAATTTTGGTGATAGGATACTAAAAAGAACCATACAGGACAGGATAGAGGATTTTCTCTTTAAAGGAAAAATAATAGTTATATAAAGTGTGAGGCAGGTTGGCAAGACTACGCTGATAAAAGAGATACAAAAGAATTATGTAGAAGATTCAATCTATCTAAATTGCGACGGGCCAGACATAAGGATTATGCTATCCGGCAAGACCTCGACAGAACTCAAGTCAAAATATGCTCATACAGGGCCTTTACATTCTTTAATGGTATGACATCTATACCTTCTACCTCCTCGATACCACGGGGGCAGAATACCCTCTTTATGCCCAGTCTAACACACTCCTTGAGCCTTATATCCATATTAACTATCTTCCTTATCTCCCCTGTCAGGCCTATCTCTCCAAATATGGCTGTATCATTGCCTATGTCTATATCGAGATAGCTTGATAGTATTGAGGCCGCAACAGGCAAATCAACCCCTGGTTCAGCCGCCTTCATACCCCCTGTGATGTTCACATAGACATCCCTGTCAAAAAATGGCTTTCCCACTGTCTTTTCAAGGACTGCTATAATTATAAATAGCCTGTTCATATCATATCCCAGAGACAGCCTCTTGGGTATGGAGAAATTAGTCTTTGGTGTAATGGCCTGTATCTCAAGCATTAAAGGCCTTGTACCTGTTACATATGGAAATAGGGCGCTACCCTTTCCTATGTTCTCCCTCTCTGATAAAAAAAATTCTGAAGGGTTCTCGACACTTACAAGACCCTGTTTTTTCATCTGGAATATACCCACCTCATCTACAGGGCCGAATCTGTTTTTTGTGACCCTGAGCATCCTGTATGGGAGCATCTTGTCGCCCTCAAAATACAGAACAGTGTCTACCATGTGCTCAAGGACCTTAGGCCCTGCAATTACCCCTTCTTTTGTTACATGACCTATGAATATGTGTGTTATGTCGCCTGTCTTCATCTCCATTATAAGCCTGGAAGATACATCCCTTATCTGACTTGTGCTCCCCGGGAGCATGGGGAGTTTTGTGTTATATATGGACTGGATAGAATCTATAATAACGAGGTCATATCTT
>JAKPCK010000149.1 GCA_029553295.1 Deltaproteobacteria bacterium
TTTGACAGATAAACAGTATTTTGTTAAATTTCACCATGCCTGTTCATCCTGACCTACCAAAAGATGGAATGATATACCAGAGAGTGCAGTATGCAAAAGGAGGCCCCGGGAGGTGGTATTGGGATTGGCGGGACAGTATTGCCTTTTCTTATATAAATCCAGGGCATAGAATTATCCTTGATATGGGTTGCGGTGAGGGCATAGGTCTCGAAAAATTAAAAAAAAACTTCCCTGAAAAATTTATTTTTGGGATAGACCTTGAAAAAGAGAATGTAGAAATCTGTAAAAAATATAACCTTGATGTTATAAGGGCAAATGTATATAATCTGCCTTTGGCTAACGATTCCATAGATGTCTGCATCTGTATAGACATGCTTGAGCATTTAAAAACCCCGCAAAAGGGTTTAAAAGAGCTAAAAAGGGTATTAAAAAAAGATGGGCTTATTATAATGACAATACCCAATGATCGCAATTTTTTTATAGCCAGGATTGCAATGCTCATGTTCAAAGAGGCGTTTTATGAGGCAGGTCATGAGAAAAAATGGACGCCCAAATCCCTTGAGAGGCTTTTTCTGGAAGAGGGACTAAAGATTGAAGACAGAAGAAACCTCCCTTTTATCCTATGGCAGACAAGCCTCCATCATCTCGTAGTTGCCCGAAAAATCTAACTGATATTTCCACAAAAAACCATACAGAGTCATTAGTTTGGCTTTGATAGTGAATTACCAGATGAAAGAGTGATTTTATTAACTGCATCATGTATATAAGAACAAGAAATCAATTTGCACTTGATAATCGGTCATGGGCGCATGTTCCGTTTATGCCTGGCATCTGGTTCGCTCAAAGAGCCCAGTTCTCAATCTTTAATCCAGGTATCCTTCCGAATTCCTTTTCATTGTTGGTCACAAGTATTACGCCGAGACTTCTTGCGTGTGCGGCTATCAGCATATCCATTGACCCTATTGTCTGGCCATTATTTTCCAGATAAGTTCTGATCTCTCCATAATGACGCGCTGCCGTCGCATCATAATCGGCGATATCAATCCCGGCAAAAAACTGTATTAATGCTACTTTATTCTGTATTGGATTGCTGCTCTTCTCTGCTCCGTATTCAAGCTCAGAAAGCACAATAGATGAGGTTCCCAGATCGGACATTCTTAAAGCCCGCACCCTGTCGATCACCTTCTGTGGCTTTTGTTTGATCGCATAAATACAAATATTGGTATCGAGCATGAAAATCATTACAGGGACTCCCTCGATTCC
>JAKPCK010000151.1 GCA_029553295.1 Deltaproteobacteria bacterium
CGATAAAGCTCTTTTCCAGAGGCATCAAAGAATATCTGGGTCGGCACAGCACGGACATTATATTTTTTGCCCATGGCAGGGTTCTCCCATACATCTATTACCTCTACCACCAGGCTACCTTCATATTCCTGTCTAAGTTCCCTTAAAATAGGCTTCATAAGCCTGCAGGGCAGGCATCCGCTGGCACCGAGATCCAAAAGCCTTGGCAGGCCTGATGCATATACATCTTTAAAAACAGAAAAGATTAATAAAGCGGCAATCAGACAGACAGTTACCATTCTGAGACCATTGAAAAAGGTCTCTTTAGCTATTCTTTTTGACCTATCACCCATAGACCCTTTGTTTTATTCCAACCTCCCATATAAGTCAAGGATAATATCTTTTCTTGTTAACCCATTATTTTTATTATGGGAATATGCAGATTTTTCTGCAGATACATATAGTTTGCCTTCCTTAATTATTGACTTTCCATATATAAAAGGTCTATATCTTTATCGCAATGAAAAAGGAGATACAGAGACTACAGAAGATAAGGAATATTGGGATTGCAGCCCATATTGATGCAGGCAAGACAACAGTTACAGAACGTATCCTGTATTATACAGGGAGGACCCACAAGATAGGTGAGGTCCATGAGGGCACTGCTACTATGGATTATCTCCCCCAGGAACAGGAAAGGGGTATTACCATAACATCTGCTGTTACGACATGCTACTGGAACGAACATGAGATACAGATTATAGATACCCCTGGCCATGTGGACTTTACCATAGAGGTAGAGAGGTCGCTGAGGGTCCTTGACGGCATGGTGGCTGTATTCTGCGGGGTGGGGGGTGTTGAACCCCAGTCAGAGACTGTATGGCACCAGGCAGATAAATACAGGGTCCCCAGGATAGCCTTTGTAAACAAACTGGACAGGATAGGGGCTGATTTCTTCCATGTGGCAGAGATGATAGTCCAGAAGTTCAATGCAAATCCCATCCTCCTCCAGATACCCCTCGGTGCAGAGGATGGTTTTTTTGGTGTTGTAGACCTTATCAAGATGCAGGCCATTGTCTGGGATGAGGATGATTTAGAGGCGACATACAGGTATATCTCCATACCCGGGGCTTACCTGGAAAAGGCCAATGAATACAGGGAAAAACTCTTTGAGAAACTTTCACTCCTCGATGACAGCTTCATGGAGCTATACCTCGAGGGAGCCCAGTTAGACGAAGACTTTATCCACAAAATAATAAGGGAAAACACCATATCCATGAGGTGCGTGCCTGTGCTGTGCGGGGCAGCCCTGAGGAATAAAGGTATACAACCTTTACTGGATGCCATTGTCATGTATCTCCCATCCCCCCTTGATGTGCCACCTGTTAAGGGAAAAAACCCTGAGACAGGACAGGAAGAATCAAGACAGGTGAGTAATTCAGAGGACTTCTCAGCCCTTGCCTTTAAGGTAGTCATGGATGAAGGTAGAAAACTCGTATACATAAGGGTCTATTCCGGTGAGATAAAGGTGGGCGAGGATATATATAATGTAAATCTCAAAAAAAAGGAAAAAATCTCAAGGATATATAAAATACATGCCAATCACAGGGAGAGGATGGATGAGGCAGGTGCAGGGGCCATAGTGGGCATAGTAGGACTAAAGGAGACCTCCACAGGCCACAGCCTAACAAAAAATAGGCCTATACTCTTAGAACCCATAGAGATATACCAACCTGTTATATCCATTGCTGTTGAACCCAGAAGAAATGTGGACCAGGATAAGCTCATGCTTGCCCTGCAGAGGATATCAGAGGAAGACCCCACATTTGTTCTAAAGACAGACGAGGATTCATATCAGACCGTTGTCTCCGGTATGGGTGAACTACACCTCGATGTTATCACAAGGAGGATCAAAGAGGAATTCGGCATAGACCTCCTTGTAGGAAAACCCCAGGTTGTTTACAAGGAGACTATAGAAAAATCTGTCCATGTAGACCATAGTTTTGAAAAAGCAATAAACAACATAAATCATAAAGGCACTGTGTCCATGGATATATCACCCAATGCAAGGGGCGAAGGTATAAGCTTTACAACCAACATAACGGAGGAATACCCTGTCCGACCTTATATGACTGCCATAGAAGAGGGTATTATCGAGGCATCCAGCATAGGGATACTCAAGGGCTTCCCCCTTACAGATATAGTTGTTATCCTGCAGGATGCATCTTTTAATAACCCTGATTTTGCCCGACTGACCCTTAAGATGGCGGCATATGAGGCATTCAGAAAAGGTTGTGCAGATGCAGGCCCTGTGCTCCTCGTCCCCATAATGTCCCTTACAGTAACTACACCCAATGAATTTTTAGGCGACATCATAAGTGACCTCAATGCAAGGAGGTGTCAGATATTAAGCCTCATAACAAAGGAAAAGATTACTGTAATAAATGCCCACTCACCCCTTACCAATATGTTCGGATATTCTACTGATGTCCGTTCCCTCTCCCAGGGCAGGGCATCCTTTACCATGTTTTTCTCCCATTATGACAGGATAGAGCATGGATAGGATAGGTGAGATACTAAAGCTGTTAAGAGAAAAAGATGATTATGTATCCGGCGATTCCATGGCAGAGGCCCTGGGCATATCAAGGACTGCTGTCTGGAAATACATCAAAGCCCTTGAAAAGACAGGCTATATTATAGATTCCATAAAAGGAAGGGGGTATAGGCTTACCAGCACCCCGGGTCATCTGCTGCCCTGGGAGATAGAGAGATTCATTGAATCTCAAATCATCGGTAAGGATATAATATATAAAGACATAGTTGATTCCACCAATGCCTACGCCTTCAACCTTGCCCTCTCCGGCAGACCTGAGGGCACATGCGTTGTAGCAGAGGCCCAGAGGGCAGGGAGGGGGAGGCTCGGCAGGGTATGGTTCTCCCCAAGAAACAAAAATATATACATATCAGTTATACTCAGGCCGTCAGAACATCCATCTCGCATATATCCCATAACCTTTCTTTCATGCCTTGCTGTATATGACACCATCAAAAAGGTAACAGGACAGGCACCGTCCCTTAAGTGGCCCAATGATGTATTGATGAACGGAAAAAAGGTCTGCGGGACACTCCTTGAGATATCAGCAGAGACCGATGCCATTAAGTTTGTTGTGATAGGCATAGGTTTTAACATAAATATGGATATCTCTGACCTTGATGAGTATCTTAGGGACAAGGCAACCTCGCTTTATATAGAGACAAAAAAAATATACGAAAGACCATATATCTGTGGTATTCTACTGTCTTATATGGACAAATACTATAAGATTTTTTTAGAATCATCAGGAGATGAGATATGCAGGCTCTGGGAATCAAAGGCAGGTATCAAGGGTAGGTATATGGAGGTAAATCAGATGGGAGAGATAAATAAGGGTATTGCCCTGGGCATAGATATCACAGGTGCACTCCTTTTGGATGTAGATGGCAATATAAGACGTATCATTGCAGGGGATACGGAATTTCAATGAGATTGGGGGTATTATGCTTCTTGTAATCGATATAGGGAATACAAACATAGTATTCGGTGTCTACAATGACGGCGAGCTTGTCAACCACTGGAGATTGAGCACATCACTCCAGAAGACCGTAGACGAATATGCCATACTTCTCAACAGTCTTTTATATATCGAAAAGATAAAACTAAAGGAGATAGACAGCGCAATTATATCCTGTGTTGTCCCACCACTACTCATACCCTTCGAGATAGTGTGCAGAAAATATATAGGGATTATGCCGATTATTGTAGAGCCAGGGATAAAAACAGGTATGCCCATACTCTATGAAAATCCTACAGAACTCGGTGCAGACAGGATTGTCAATGCAGTGGCAGGATATGATAAACACAAAAAATCCCTTATCATAGTAGATTTCGGCACTGCAACAACCTTTGATTATATTACAGAAAAAGGTGAATATAAAGGTGGCGCCATAGTCCCTGGTATAATGATATCCCTGGAGGCACTCTTTGAGAGGGCCTCTAAACTCCCAAGGGTAGAGTTAATAAAACCAAAGAGCATAATCGGGAAGCACACTGTCCATGCCATGCAGGCAGGGATTATCTATGGATACTCCAGTCTCGTGGATGGTGTCGTCAAGAAGATGAAACAGGAGGTCAAGACAGACCCTTATGTAATAGCTACAGGTGGACTTTCGAGCCTGATTTACAAGAATTCAGAGACCATAGACGAGGTAGACGAATTCCTGACCCTGAGGGGATTAAAGATACTCTACGAAAAAAACAAGGATTATCATAAATTCAGATAATCATACTGAGAATCCTTAACCACCTGGCTTTAAAAGATTGAATCTTTTATCTAAGAGATAGACTTCTCCCAGCCCTGTCCAAAGTCAGCAAGGGGTTTTATCTCGTATATCTCAAAGGTTACAGCCGCATATATCATCTTCGCCCCTGCCTCACCGGCTACCTTGGCTATCTGTGCCTTCATTTCATCGAGCCTTGGCCCAGATGTCTGACAGTCTATCATCTTTACATAGAGCCTTACACCCCTCCACTCTGTGAGCGTCTTCCCTGGTTCCATAATCATAAATACAGCATAGGGGTTCTCCTGGAGATAGGCAAAGGTCCTGTTTTTTCCGAGCCCCATGGTGATAGTCTTTTCATCTATCATCCTGGGAGAGCCGAAGTATGCAACATTCACCTTCCCCTCTTTGTTGGATGTGCTAAGACACCCAAGCCGAGGCTGCTTATTAAAATACTCCATTAATTTCTGTGACATATGACACCTCCTTCATAAAATATCGAGACACGACAATAGATTTAGACCTACCATATCATAGCTAATCTTTCACAATATGCCAAGATGATTTTTTATAAATCTATAGACTTTAGTCTACAACTATCTACAGTCAGATAAAAGGATTGAACTCTGTTGATGGTCTTTCTCTTGTTAATAAATCCCTGTGCAATATACTGCCTAATTTATCCTCTGTCAGACATCTCTCCAGGTCAAGGGCTATATTCTTCCATAAACCCTCCGGGAGACCCTCCATTATATCTACCGGTATGAAGACAGTCTTTGTATCTTCTGTAACCTTATCTTTATTGCATTGCCTCCATACCCATCTCCTTGTGAGGACCTCTTTATCGTCCTTGTAGACCACCTCTGACTTATCCACTATCTCTTTCTCCCCGGTCTCCATGGAAAAAAACGGCTCACTTCCATGGGCAAAACCAAGATATATATTACCCTCAATGGGCTCTATGGCATGACCGCCCATTGGGACAAGATATTTTATGGAGATGGAGTTATAAAGGTCTACGACAGGGTTAATCCTGGGGAAATCACCTGCCTTCAATATTCTTCGGACAATAGCCTCTATGGAACTATAGTATTTTGACGCAGATATACCGAGCCTCTTGTATGCATCCCTCCATACTTTTATATGGGGGTGTTCCTGGGGCCTTTCAAAGGGGAATGATGATTTGAGCTTGTCTACAACAGGGCCAAGCCTGTCCTCGCCATAGCATGTATTATCTACCCTGCAGACAAGGACACCTATCTTAAGCCCGGGAAATATACTAAAAAGCCTGTCCTCTACTGAGAACCGCATCAGATTTTCTTGGATGCCGTTGTTATCCTGGTTATTGCCCTAAGTAATGCCAGCTCATACATCCTGTATTCTGCCGTATCAATACTTATCTCTTTGAGTGCTGCCTCTGCCCTTTCTTTTGCCACCTGGGCACGTTCAACATCTATCTCATGGGCAAGCTCAGCCGTCTCAAGGAGCATAAGTATCTTGTCATTCACTACCTCGGCAAATCCACCGCTTGTGGCGATATAGTAAGTCTTTCCGTCTTTTATATACCTTACCTCACCTATATCAACGGTGGTTAAGAACTGGATATGTCCAGGGAGCACCCCGAATTCGCCGAGTTCTCCCTTTGCCTCAAGGACATCTACCTTCTCTCGGACCAGAACCCTTTCAGGTGTAATTATTTCAAGGTCAAGCTGGCTCACTTTTATTCTCCAACAAGTCTCTTGGCATTCTCAACAGCCTCTTCTATGGTCCCTACCATAAAGAATGCCTGTTCTGGTAAATCGTCATGCCTTCCTTCAACTATCTCTTTGAATCCCTTTATTGTATCCTTTAAGGTAACGTATTTACCTGGTGTCCCTGTGAATACCTCTGCTACAAAGAAGGGCTGGGAAAGGAATCTCTGTATCTTCCTTGCCCTGGAGACAACGAGTTTGTCTTCCTCTGAGAGTTCATCCATACCGAGGATGGCTATGATATCCTGTAGTTCTTTATACTTCTGGAGTATCCTCTGGACCTCTCTGGCAACATTATAGTGCTCCTCACCGACAATCTTAGGGTCGAGTATCCTGCTTGTAGAGTCAAGGGGGTCAACGGCAGGGTATATACCGAGCTCTGCAATCTGTCTTGAAAGAACCGTTGTTGCATCGAGATGGGCAAATGTCGTAGCCGGGGCAGGGTCTGTCAGGTCATCAGCAGGGACATAAACTGCCTGGACTGATGTGATGGACCCCTTTAAAGTAGATGTAATACGCTCTTCCAGTTCTCCTAAGTCTGTTGCAAGGGTCGGCTGGTAACCAACAGCTGATGGCATCCTACCGAGAAGCGCTGAGACCTCTGAATTTGCCTGTGTAAATCTAAATATATTGTCAATGAACAGGAGCACGTCCTGTCCCTCTTCATCCCTGAAATACTCGGCAGCAGTCAATGCAGTAAGACCAATCCTTGCACGGGCACCAGGGACCTCTGTCATCTGTCCATAGATAAGGGCACATTTGTCAATAACACCTGACTGCTTCATCTCAAGCCAGAGGTCATTACCCTCCCTTGTCCTCTCACCAACACCGCCGAAGACTGAGATACCACCATGATGCATGGCTATATTATGTATCATCTCCATAATAACAACGGTCTTACCGACACCGGCACCACCGAAGAGACCGACTTTACCGCCTTTTGGATATGGCTCAAGGAGGTCTATAACCTTAACACCTGTCTCGAGGAGCTCAATCTTTGTATTCTGCATTGTCAAGGTAGGGGCAGGTCTATGGATTGGGTATCTCATCTTTGTTTCAAGGGGCGGACCCTGGTCAACAGGCTCACCAATAACATTAAGCACCCTTCCCAGTATCTCTTTCCCAACAGGTATGCTTATCTGTGTCCCCTTGTAAGTGGCCTCCTGTCCACGGACCAATCCGTCAGTTGTATCCATGGCTATGCAGCGCACTGTGCTGTCGCCTATATGCTGTGCCACCTCAAGGATTAGATTCTCCTTTTTGTTATTTATAGTGGGGTTTGTAATAAAAATTGCCCCATAAATTGGTGGAAGGCTATCGGACGGAAATTTAATATCTACAACCGTTCCTATGACCTGCACTATCTTACCTTTTACTTCCACGCTCATCTGTTTTCCTCCTTTATGTTCCTCTCAATGCTTCAGCGCCACCAACAATATCAAGCATTTCACTGGTAATACCCTCCTGCCTTCTCTTGTTATAAACAAGGGTCAGGTAGCTTACCATCTCTGTGCAGTTCTTTGTTGCATTCTCCATGGCGCTCATCCTCGCAGCATGTTCTGATGTCTGCGAGTCTACAAGTGCATAATATATCTTTGTGCTTATAAATTTTGGGATTATAGCCTCTACTATCTTGTCCCTGTCCGGTTCATAGAGATAATCTCCCTCATATTCCTCTGCCGATGCCTTAATAGGTATAAACTCCTCGAACTTAACCACATATTTTACAGCAGATTCAAAATGGGTATAAAGGAGATATATCTTATCAAACTCACCATCTCTGTAAAGCTGTATCAGTTCCGCTGCCACCTCATCCGCCAGGTCTTTAGATGCAACCTTTATATCAAGACGTTCCTTTAGGATCTCTACCTTTCTCCTGCTTAGGTAGTCCTTTGCCTTTCTCCCAAAGACATATACCCCTATCCTCTCATATTTTTCTCTGTTCTGGTTTACAAAATTTTCTACGGCAAGGCCTATGTTCACATTAAAGCCACCACATAGACCCCTGTCCGATGCTATTGCAACTATAAGGACCTTTTTTACCTCTTCCGGCTCTGTGAGTAAGGGGTGCACATCCTTAGGCAGCTTGCTTATAACGCGGCCTACAAGGTTTTCCATCTTCAGGGCATAGTCCCTTATCTTTTCGTATGCATCCTGTGCCCTTCTCAGCTTGGATGCAGACACCATCTTCATGGTTCTGGTAATTGTCTGCGTGCTATTTATACTGTTTATTTTTCTTTTAATATCCCTTAAGGTTGCCATTTATTATCCCTAATATGTAAATATTTCTTTGAACTTCTTGAGTGCCGCATGGAGTTTATCACTTATGGATGCGTCTATCTCCTTCTTGTCCCTTATCTCATTGAGGAGGTCTTTATGTTTTTCCTCCATGTAATTGAGCATGTCATTCTCATATTTCTTAAGGGCACTTTCAGGATATGCATCAATATATCCATTGGCACTTGCAAAGAGCAGTGCAATCTGTTTTTCAACAGGCATGGGGACATACTGTCCCTGTTTCAATATCTCGGTTAGCCTTGAACCCCTTGCAAGGAGTGCCTGGGTAACCTTATCAAGGTCACTCCCGAATTTTGCAAATGCAGCAAGCTCTCTGTACTGGGCAAGCTCAAGTCTCAACCTACCTGCTACCTGTTTCATTGCCTTTATCTGGGCGTTACCACCAACCCTTGATACAGAGATACCAACGTTGATGGCAGGTCTTATACCAGCATAAAATAGCTCTGGCTCAAGGTATATCTGACCATCAGTAATGGATATAACATTTGTGGGGATGTATGCAGAGACGTCTCCTGCCTGTGTCTCAATTATTGGTAATGCAGTGAGTGAGCCACCTCCGTGTGCATCATCCCATTTGGAAGCACGCTCAAGGAGTCTTGAATGGAGATAGAAAATGTCACCAGGATATGCCTCACGTCCTGGTGGTCTTCTCAGTAGAAGGGATAACTGTCTGTAAGCAACTGCATGTTTTGAGAGGTCGTCATAGACCACAAGGGCGTGTCTGCCTGTATCCCTGAAATACTCACCCATTGAGCATCCTGCAAAGGGTGCTATATACTGGAGTGGTGCTGCATCGCTTGCTGTTGCTGCAACCACTGTTGTATACTCCATTGCCCCGTACTGGGTGAGAAGGTCAACTGTCCTGGCTACAGATGACCTTTTCTGGCCAATAGCTACATATATACAGAAGACATTGCTACCTTTCTGGTTAATTATAGTATCTAATGCTATAGCGGTCTTTCCTGTGCCCCTGTCACCGATTATCAACTCCCTCTGTCCACGGCCAATAGGTATCATGGCATCAATGGCCTTTATACCGGTCTGGAGGGGCTCTTTAACAGGCTGACGGACTACAACACCCGGTGCTATCTGTTCTATATTTCTGTATTCCTTTGCCTCTATTGGGCCTTTACCGTCAATGGGATTACCGAGGGCATCCACTACCCTGCCAATGAGCGCCTCACCCACTGGCACCTGGGCAATCCTGTTTGTCCTTTTTGCTATCTCGCCCTCTTTTATCTTATAATCCTCACCGAATACAACAGCACCTATGTTATCCTCTTCAAGGTTCAGGACCATACCGGCAATACCATATGGAAACTCGAGCAACTCCCCTGCCATTGCATTTTCAAGGCCATATATCCTTGCAATACCATCACCGATTGAGATTATAACCCCTGTCTCTTTGAGGTCTATCTCTCTCTCAAACCCTGAAATCTTCTGTTCGATAATCCTGCTTATCTCGTCTGCCTTGATCTCCATATATCTTACTCCTTCAAAATATTTTCCTTCAGTGTTTCAAGCTGCCTCTTTACGCTGCCATCTATTATAGTGCCTTTGAGCGATACCTTTACACCGCCTATGAGGGATCTATCCTCTATGGCATCCAGTATAACGTCTTTTTTGAGCTTTTCTTTTAGGGCACCTTCTATGCGTCCCTTTGTCTCTGCATCAAGGGCATATGCAGACCAAACAGTCCCGCGCACCCTTCCCTCTTTTTCATCTACAAGTTCGCTGTAGACATCCCTTATAACCGTTATATAACCCATCCTGTTTCTCTCCAGTAGCATCATAAACATATTGGAAAGGGGGACAGATACCTTAAATGCCTTGAGGACCTCTGCCAGAATATCCTTCCTTTTGCTCATCTCCAGTATGGGGAGTATAAGGGGTCTACTCAGCCTCTGCTCTTTTGTGAAAAAATCCAGGATTGCGTTGAGTTCTTCAAGATACTGTTTATATTTGCCATCTTTTTCACCAACGGCAAATAAACCTCTTGCATATCTTTTGGCTATGGAACGGCTTATCAATTCATACTCCTCAATTTTTCTATAAATTCATCTACCATCTTTGCATGGTCAGCCTTGCTGAATTTCTCTTTAAGAATGCCTTCTGTCCTCTCCATGGTGAGCCTTGCTATCTCTTCTTTTATCTTGGCCATAATCTCTCTTTTTTCCTGCTCATATGTCAGTCTCGCCTGCTCTCTTATCCTTGCAGCGAACTGATTTGCCTCATCGAGTATCCTCTTCTTCTCCTTTTCTGTCTCTTCCAGGATAGACTTCTTAAATTTTTCTATCTCGTCGCTGAGGCCGGAGAGTTTTTTCTCATATTCTGCCTTTAATGCCTCTGCCTCAGCCAATGCCTTATTGGCATCCTCCACCTTTTGCTTGATTGTCTTGTGTCTACCTGCAAAATATTCCTTTAGGGGCTTTCCTGCAAACTTCACAAGTATCCCTACAAGGACTGCAAAGTTTATAAATTTGAATACCCAGTCTAACCAGGATTCATGCCCGCCTGACATTATATGCTCCTTTTCATTATTTTCTCTGCTGCCTCAGATGAAAGCCTCTCTACCTCCATCTTTAGGGAGTCAAAAACCTGTTTCTGCTCTTTTTCTATCTCAACCTTAAGTCTGGAGAGTTCTTCAGCCAGCTCTTCCCTTGCCTTTTCTATTATGCGCATGGATGTTGTATGGGCCTCTGCTATTGTAGAGTCCTTTAGCTGCAATAAAGGTCTTTTCTGCTCCATGCTCTTTTCATCGTATTGCCTTTCCAAGTCTTCTACATCTTTCTTCAGGGATTTTGCCCTGTCAAGGGCTCCCCCAATAGCACCATCTCTTTTGTTCATGACCCTTAAGACAGGCTTGAATAAAAAGATATTTAGAAGAATTAATAAAATCAGGAGATTTACAAACTGAATCAAGAGGGTATAATTGAAATCTATCATTTTTTTAACCCCATTTTTACAAAAGAATTATTTCACATAGTGTTTGTATCATAAAAAAAAATTTTTTTCAATTTTTTTATTATCAAAATTTTGTTTTTTTAATTTTTATCCTCAATTTTCCTTTGACTGGAGTTCAACTACCTTTGAGGCAGCCTTCTCCATTGTTATCCTTCCATTATATACCCCGCCCTCTATGATGGATATCTTCCCAGTATGTATATCTCCATTTACGAGGGCCTTGGCATCGATCTCAACATACTCTTCAGCCCTTATATTCCCATGGACCTCTCCTCCTATGTTTGCAACCTTTACAGATACATCCCCTTTTATTTCACCTTTCTCCCCCAAGACAAGGGAATCTGCCTCGATATTGCCCTCCAGGACACCATCAATCCTCAACATCCCCTTGACAGATATATCTCCCTTGAACACTGAACCAGGACCTATAAATGATGCCATCCTGTCTTTTTCTCTTTTACGGAACACTATCTTTCCCCTCTAAAGATCTTCATTGGGTTTAATGGTTTGCCATCTTTGAAAACACTGTAGTGAACATGGGGGGCCTGGGCATTTCCTGTTGACCCCACATAGGCTATTGTATCACCCCTTTTTACCTTCTGTCCCACTGTAACAACATTTTTTGAATTATGGGAGTAGAGTGTTGAAAAACCAAGCCCATGCTCTATAACCACCACATTACCATACGCCCCATACCAGCCAGAAAAAGATACAAAACCATCGGCAGTGGCCTTTATGGGTACACCTGGCTTGGCAGTGACATCTATGCCGTTATGCATATGCTCTTTTCCGTCTATGGGGTGTATCCTCATCCCAAATTGGGATGTAACGTTGCCTGATACAGGGAGACCTTTTGGCGTAGACCTGTAGACATCCTTTTGACTGGCCAGGTATTTTTTTATACCCTCTAAGGATTCCATGGATCTGGCAATCTGCTTCTTTAAATCAATAAAGTCTACATCACCATCATTATTATAGTTAAAGTTCTCTATTATCTCTTCCTTGGATTTAAAGGCCAGCAGTCTTTTGAGCTCAGCCTCGCTGTCCTTGAGTTTATTGATGGTGCCCTCCAGATCCTTAAACTCCTGATTATAGGCATGGAGTCTCTTCTTGAGTCTCCCATACTCCAGATAATCAACAGTCCTCGTAAAGATATATGATGTCCCTGCACCCAAAAGGAATATCAACAAGATAACTGTAAGATAGGGCATCTTTATATTGATAGGTTTTTTGCTGTTGTGGGGGATAACCATTATGGTTATGGATTGAAGGGTCTTCTTGAGTATATTCTTACAGGTCTTTTTAGACAATTATAACCTCTTAAACAAAAAAACAATTGCAGCATTAAAGGATTTATCTGAATCTGATAATGTTAAATTGAAAAAAGGTATTTGTAAAGAAAAAAATTAAGGCCTCTATAAATTTTCAAATGACATTGAAATGGGATGGCGGTTTTATCTTATAGATGTTAGAATAAATTTAAATGGCTATCTATTCCATATGTGCTGTTACATCCTTTGGCATGGAATCTATTACTGCCCAGGAACTAAAGGCCTTGGGCTTTGATGGGCTAAGAATCGATAACGGTAAAGTCATTTTTTCAGGAGATGAAGAGGCTATTGTCCGTTGCAACATATGGCTCAGGACAGCAGACAGGATACTAATTCGGGTCAAGGAGTTCATGGCAACTGACTTTGAGGAGCTCTTTCAGGGTATTTTGTCCATAGACTGGGGGGATATACTCCCCCATGACAGCATTATGCATGTAACAGGAAAGTCAGTCCGCTCAAGGCTATTCAGTATAAAGGACTGCCAGTCTGTTGCGAAAAAGGCAATAGTTGAGGCCATGAAAAGAAGGTATCATAGTTCTATCTTTCCTGAGACAGGTCCTCTATACAAGATTGAGGTGGCCTTATATAAGGATATGGCAACCATAAATATTGATACCTCAGGCCCTGGGCTCCACAAGAGGGGCTACAGGCAGGATAAGGGCGAGGCACCTTTAAGGGAGACCCTTGCTGCCGGCATTGTGATGCTGAGCAGGTGGTCGCCTGCCCATGTTTTGTCAGACCCCTTCTGTGGCTCAGGGACCATCCCCATTGAGGCTGCCCTCATAGGTAAAAATATGGCCCCAGGGCTTAAAAGATCATTTGTATCTGAAAGGTGGTGGCAGATTAACAGAAAAATCTGGAAAGAGGCCAGAGAGGATGCACAATCAAAGATTAACAACAATAACTTCAGGATACTGGCATCTGATATTGATGAAAGGGTTCTTAAGACAGCAAGACAGAATGCTTTAAGGGCAGGTGTTTCAGATTTTATATCATTTCAGAGGCTGGATTTTCATTCATTCCAACCAAAAAAAGATTCAGGATATATAATATGCAACCCCCCTTATGGGGAGCGCATGGGCGATATTAAACAAATAGAGGAGATATACAAAAGATTGGGCGCTCTTTATTCAAGACTTGAAAACTGGTCTCTGTTTGTCTTGTCTCCGCACCCGGATTTTCAACGTCTGTTCGGCAGGCAGGCAGATAGAAATAGAAAGATATACAACGGCAAGATAAAGTGCTACCTTTACCAGTATCTTAAAAAACAAAGAGAAAATGGATAGGTAAAAAATAGAGGACAGGGAAAACTGAATATGGTAGATGGCTATGTCAGCATGTTAAGAGACCTTTGAAAGAGGCCTTTATATCTATGGACAAGGTCTTTCTTATAAAGCTGTTTCTTTCTTTTATCATAGGTAGTGTATGGGTTACAGGGAGCACTGTCCTTGCTGAGCGATATGGGACAAAGATAGGGGGCATCGTAACAGGTCTGCCTTCAACGATCCTTTTTGGCCTTTTTTTTATTGCCTGGACCCAGTCAGTAAGGGTTGCTGTAGAGGCTACAGAGATAGTGCCATTTGTAGGTGGGATAAACTCACTTTTTTTAGTGGTATACATACTCCTTGTCCGATATAACTTCTGGCTTGCCCTGGCAGGCGCAATCCTTGTTTGGTTTTTATTGTCTTTTGTGCTTGTTTTTTTTGGCATAAACGATTTTAAGATCTCTATCTTCACATATATTTTGCTTTTTTCCATTTCATACTATATAGTTGAAAAAAAACTGAAAATAAAATCAGAAATGGGTAAGGACATATCTTTTACATTTTCCATGTTCCTCGTCAGGGGTGTTATCAGTGGTTTTATAATAGCCCTTACAGTCTTTTTAACAAAGATAGGTGGGCCATTGATAGGTGGCCTGTTTACCATGTTTCCCGCCATGTTTTTAGGGACACTGCTTATAACATACTTTTCCCATGGCCCTTCTTTTTCATCGGCAGTCATGAAGTCATCCATGATAGGGGCAATCAGTGTTGTTGTTTATGGCATTACGGCAAGATTTGTATTTATCCCCTTTGGCCTGTGGTTAGGGACTATAATATCCTTAGTGGTATCATACCTCTTTGCCTTTTTAATCCATAAAACTGCCATGGGTAAGATAGCATGAGCTATAATAAATGCAAGGCAGGGCAGATATGAAGAGGATAAGCCTAAAAAAAATCTCAAAGAAAGCAGGGCTACCGCCTGGCAGCCTAATCCATATAGGTGAGCAAAAAACAGAAAAAGCTGAGATATCAATCCTTCAATATGACGGGTCAGCGATTCATGAAAAAAAGATTAAAAATATAAGGGAATACATACCCCTCAAGGAGATGCCTGCTGTCACATGGATAGATATATGCGGAATAGATAAGGCCGATACAATAAACGACATAGGGACTATATTTGAACTGCATCCATTGGTCCTTGAGGATATTATGAATACAGAACAGCGCACCAAGATTGATTTCTATGGGGAATATATATTTATTGTAATGAAGGTGCTGTCATATAATGCAAAAAAAGAGATTGTATCGGAGCAGATAAGTCTAATTCTGGGAGAAGATTACCTTATCTCTTTTCAGGAAAAGGAATCGAATCTTTTTAAACCTATAAAAGAGCGCCTCAAAAGTAAAGACTGCTACCTTAAAAATATAAGCGCCGATTATATTGCATATTCCCTTATTGATGCCATTGTGGACAGCTATTTCACAATCCTGGAACAGACAGGGGATGAGATAAGTGTCATTGAGAATGAGGTGGTTTCAGACCCGGGGCCATCATCTCTTGATAAAATACACAAACTTAAAAGGGAGACCCTCTTTTTAAGGAAGTCAATCTGGCCTTTACGGGATGTGGTTTACAACCTTGAAAAAGAGGAGACAACCTTGATAAAAAAGACTACCATACTCTACCTGAGAGATGTATATGACCATACTATAAGGATAATAGAGCATATAGAAATGATAAGGGACATGCTCACAGGCCTTCTCGATGTCTACCTCTCCAGCGTCAGTATAAAAATGAATAATATAATGAAGGTACTGACAATAATAGCTACCATATTCATGCCACTTACGTTCATGGCAGGGGTATATGGCATGAACTTTAAGTATATGCCAGAGCTTGAGCATCCCTTTGGCTACCCTATTGCACTAATAGCTATGGGTATAGTAGGTGTTTCTATGATACTTTATTTCAAGTTAAAAAAGTGGTTTTGATCACACTTTTATTAAATTATACATCCTCTCACCAAGCCCCATCTTTTCTGCGTGTTCGAGCTGCGTCCTCCATTCTATGGATGGATACAGTGCCCGCCATTTATCCTCACCCTTTTTAAGCACGTTCTTTATTGCCGTATTCGGTAAAGATTCCTCATTATTTACAAGGTCGCAGGCCGCAGCATCGATAGATACAGGGTCAATGGATGCAAGAATGCCAATATCACGGACAATGGGGGCATCATTATTGGGATAGCAGTCGCAGGCAGGGCTTATCTGCATGAGGAAGCTTATAAATACAGCTTTCTTTTCCTTTCCCTTTAATGCCCCTGCTGCATATTCCACCATCTTTTTCTGAAACATATCCGGGGATTCGTTCCACTGGATCTCAATGGCCTTAAAAGGGCATATGATTATGCACTCACCGCAACCTATACACCTTTCAGGGTCGATAAATGCCTTTTTTTCCATAACGGATATGGCACTTACAGAGCAATAATTTGTGCACAGACCGCATCCCTTACAGTTTTCTGCATTTATCTTAGGGGCTACAGTGCTGTGCTGTATGAGCTTACCCTCCCTTGATGAACAACCCATCCCAAGATTTTTTAGGGCACCGCCAAACCCTGAGAGCTCATGGGCCTTAAAATGGGTGACAACCACAAGGCAGTCTGCATTGACTATATCAGATGCAATACTTACCTCTCTGAGGACCTCTCCGTCTACCTTGACCTTTATCCCGTTGGCTCCCCTTAAACCATCTGCTATGACAATAGGGCATCCTATGGATGCATAATCAAAGCCATTGTATATGGCAGTATTCATATGGTTTATTGCATCGCTACGGGAGCCTGAATACAGTGTATTTGTATCTGTCAGAAAGGGCCTACCCCCTATTTTTTTTATATAATCAACTATAGTCCTGACAAAGACAGGTCTCAGATATGCTGTATTACCCTTTTCTCCAAAGTGTAACTTTACAGCCACAAGGTCTGTCTTTTTAATCCTTTCTTTTGTCTTTATCCTGTCTAATAGGTCCTCAACCTTATCAAGGAGGCTCCTTTTAGGGTTTGTCCTAAGATCAGTAAAGTATACCCTCGACATGTCGTCTCTCCTTTTTTATTTAATTTATGGAAAAATTATGTTAAAAGAGAGGGAATTTGTCAATAAAAAGGAGGCACTGGGATGTTAAATCTTTCTGAAAAACACAGCATGATTCGTATGATAGCAGAGAAATTAGCAAAAGAAAGGGTTGCGCCCCGGGCAAAGGAGATAGATGCCACAGGCGCATTCCCCTGGGACCTTGTGGATATATATAAAAAACACGGTTTTCTCTATCTTATGTTGCCCGAGAGGTTTGGCGGGTTAGACGGTGATATAACCTCACTCTGTCTTGTAATAGAAGAGCTTGCAAAGGTATCAGGTGCATCCTCCCTAATACCCCTTGCCCACAATGTGGGTCTTATGCCTGTAATGGTGGCTGCCAATGAGGAACAGAAGGAATATATCTACAATAAGATTACAGAGCCGGATAAGCTTTATCTATTTGCATTTGCCCTCACCGAGCCCGATGCAGGCTCTGATGCATCCCACATGAGGACCATGGCTATAAAGGATGGTGAATATTACTATCTCAACGGCAAGAAATCCATGATAACAAACGGTGCAAACGCCCAGTTCTATTCTGTCTTTGCCAATACAAATCCTAAACTAAGGACAAATGGTATATCTGCCTTCTATGTGGAAAGGGACTACCCAGGTGTAATAATAGGAAAGAGCGAGGACAAGATGGGCATGAGGGGCTCTGACATTACTGAAATTATATTTGATAATGTGAGGCTAACAAAGGAAAATCTTCTGGGTAAAGAGGGTGATGGCTGGGATATTGCCATGTCTACCCTTAATCTCTCAAGACCTGCTGTTGGGGCACAGGCAGTTGGTATAGCCCAGGGTGCACTGGACTTTGCTGTTGAGTACGCATGGAAGAGGGTCCAGTTTGGACAGAAACTTGCTGATTTTGAGGGTATCCAGTTTATGGTGGCAGATATGGCAACAGGCGTTGAGGCAGCAAGGGCACTTGTTTACGATGCAGCACACCTCCTTGATATGAAGGTCTATGAAAGAGACAAGATGAGTGCCATTGGTGTTGATAAGATGTCTGCCATGGCAAAGGTCTACTCTGCAGATGTGGCCATGAAGGTCACAACAGATGCCGTACAGATACTGGGCGGCTATGGGTATACAAAAGAATATCCTGTTGAGAGGATGATGAGGGATGCCAAGGCAACCCAGATATACGAAGGGACAAATCAGATACAGAGGATTGTCATAGCAAGGGATATATTCAGGAAATTTATGCCGTAAGGGGTTAAAAGGTCTCTTACTCTGGGGCACATCCCTGTTGACAATTTAGTCTGTAGTCTTTAGTCTCCAGATACTCGAAAGATGGCAGGGCAGAGATTTACTGGCCTTATTGATATTATAAAGAGGCTTTTTAAGAAGTATCAGAGGGACAATGCAAACATCATTGTCTCCTCCATATCCTTCTACATACTCCTTACCTTTATCCCCTTCACCCTTCTATCTATATACATCCTCGGTTTTGTTATAGATATAAGCCAGCCCTCTATCCAGATTGAAAGGTTTATAAAAAACATAGTCCCTGACCCATACAACACCATAATAGTGAAGAGGGTAATCAGGGAATTAAACATCATATCCATCTCCAAGAGGCTCTCAGGCCCCTTGGGCATGATATTCCTCTTTCTGTTTACCATGAAGCTCTTTTCTGTCATGAGACCAGCATTCCTCATTATATTCGGCAGGGGTCCAGAAGGTTTTCTAAAAGGAAAGGGTAAGGAGCTACTTCTTACCATAGTGTTTTCCATAGGCCAGACCATCATGTTCTTCAGCTTTATATTTTCCCTGATTATACAATCGAAGGTAACCAAGATAATCCCCCATGCCCTGGCAAAGACATATTTTATCTATCTATTCTCCCTCATAGATATGTCTGTTACCTTCTTTATCCTTTCTCTTCTTTATTTTTTCCTCACGCCGAAAAAGAAAAAGAGTATCCTCATCTTATCTACACTGATAGGCACTATATTGTGGCATCTGGGAAAATTTCTCTTTAAATACTATATTCTCCATGTTATGAGGTTTACTGCCCTTCTCGGTACATACGGCATCTTTGTGGCCTTCCTATTCTGGATATACTTCTCTGTCTTTGTCTTTATTGTATGCGCAGAGCTGCAGGCAGTCCTTATGAATATACCTACCCGTGAGCCAAGGCCCAATTCTTGCCCATCCCCAGCGAGACCTTAAGGGGGACTAAAAGTTCTGTAGCTGTCTCCATCTCATGTCTCACAATCTGCTCCATTATATCTGACTCTTCCTCTTTTACCTCAAGGACCAGTTCATCATGAATCTGCATGATAAGCCTTGAAGAGAGATCCTCTTCTTTAATCCTCTTTGAGATCTTTACCATTGCTATCTTTATTATATCTGCTGCCGTGCCCTGGATGGGTGTATTCATGGCAGCCCTCTCACCAAGCTGCCTTATATTCGTATCAGGGTTATTGAGTTCTGGTATATATCTTATCCTGCCAAATAAGGTCCTTACAAAGCCGTTTTTCCTTGCCTCATCTACCACCCCCTCCATATACTCCCTGACATATCTATATCGTGCAAAATAGGCATCTATATAGTCCTGGGCCTCCCTTGGGGGTATGCCAAGCTCCTTTGAGAGACCATATCCGCTCATACCATAGATTATGCCAAAGTTTATCACCTTTGCTGTCCTTCTCATCTCAGGGGTCACAGACTCAGGGGCAACACCAAAGACCTCCACAGCCACCTTTGTGTGTATATCCTCATCCCTAAGGAATGTCTCAATGAGCATGGGGTCTTTAGATATGTGGGCAAGGACCCTTAATTCTATCTGGGAGTAATCTGATGAGAGGAGGACGAAACCATCTGCAGGGACAAAGGCCTCCCTTATCCTCTTTCCCTCTTCCCCCCGTATGGGTATATTCTGGAGATTGGGGTCGCTACTGCTTAGCCTCCCTGTTGCCACCACCATCTGATTAAAAGATGCATGGATCCTCCCTGTGGAAGGGTTTATAAGTGATGGCAGGACATCTATATAAGTGCTTTTAAGCTTGCTTAGTGTCCTGTATTCAAGGATTTTAGATGGTATGGGATGGAGGGCAGATAAGACCTCAAGGACCTCTATATCTGTTGAATATCCAGTCTTTGTCTTTTTCTGGGGAGGGAGTTTCAGGACATCAAAAAGGATTTTTGACAGCTGCTGGGGTGAGTTTATATTGAACGGCTCACCGGAGAGGCTGTATATATCTTTTACAATGGCATTGATACGACCGTCTAAGGCCCTGGATAACTCATTGAGCATCCTCCTGTCCACCCTTACACCGTAGAACTCCATCTCCGCCAAGACCTCAATAAGGGGCATCTCTATGTTGTAAAATAGGTCAATAAGGCCTAATTCCTCCATATTCCTCTTCATTGCCTCTTTTAGATCAGGGAGACAGGATACAGTAGTGCGGCCATGACCTAAGTATTCACCGGATATTGTGGCCAGGTTATAGTCCTTTCTCAATGGATTTATTAGATATGCGGCAAGCATGGTGTCAAAAAATCTCCATATGGGGTATTTAGGAGCCCCTTCAGGCTTGCCTGAAGAGATGAGGTAACCTAAAAAAGGCTTTAAGTTATGGATGACTATCTCTTCTGAAGAATCTAAGATACTGTAAAGCTCGTCCCTTGAGGATGAGGAATATACACCCATACCATCAGAGGCATAAAACCTCTCTATGTCCATATCTACAGGCATCCTCCCCCTGTATTCTATGGTCAGGCCTATGACCTTTTTATCCAATTCGCTAAGGCATACAGCTTTATCTTTTATGTCATGGGATGGGTCTCTCTTAAGCTCATTATAAAAGGATGTGAACTCCAATTCCCTGTAAATATCCCTCAATCCATCGGTGTCTTCTTTCCCTGCCTTTATCTGGCCCTCACCTATTTCAATGGGACAGTCCATCTTTATAGTGGCAAGGGCCTTGCTCATATAGGCATTGTCTCTCCCCAAAATAAGCTTCTCTCTGATAGAGGGCTTTTTTATTTTCTCTATGTTCTTGTATATATCCTCAATAGGGCCGAACTCCTGGATGAGCTGCCTTGCTGTCTTCTCCCCTATCCCTGCCACCCCTGGTATATTATCCGATGAATCGCCACAGAGGGCCAGAAAGTCAACAATAAGGGATGGATTAACGCCGAAACGCCCCTCTACCTCTTTGGCACCAATAAGGATGTTTTTCATTGTATCGAATATATATACCCTGTCTGAGATGAGCTGCATCATGTCCTTATCGCTTGTGACAATGTAGATTAATGCCGGTCTATCCTGTAGTCTCTTTACAAGGGTGCCTATAATGTCATCTGCCTCATATCCATCCTGCTCAAGGATAGGGAATCCCATGGCCTGGACAATCCTTTTTACATATGGTATCTGGATAGATAAATTATCCGGCATGGCTGGCCTCTGGGACTTATACTCTTTGAATATCTCCTCCCTGAAAGAAGGCACCCTGGAGTCAAAGGCTATGGCAAGGACATCAGGGTTTTGGGTCTTTATAAGCCTCCTTAACATCCCCAGGAATGCGTATATTGCATTTGTTGGAAGACCCTTTGAGTTGGACAGGTGAGGCGTGGCATAAAATGCCCTGTAGAGATATGAGTGGCCATCTATCAGGAATATCCTCTCTTGTCCTGAAGGAATATCTGCCTGTAGTCTGGTGTTTAATCGTCCGTTGTCCATTTTTATCTCTATATTACACCGGGAAATATGTCTTTATCTTAAACATCCTTTTTTCTGGAAACCTGTATATCCTGATGGAAAATCTCCTCTCCACATCTGCAAGAAATGTGTCTATCTCCTTTTTTGTCTTAGCGGTTATGGTAAACCATAGGTTTAGCTCCCCATCCCTCTCATAGTTGTGGGTAACCCCGCTATGCCTGTTAATGGCCTTTGCTATCTCCACAATCTTATCTTCCTCTACATGGAGCCCGCACAATACACTCTCATAGCCCAGCCTTTTTCTCTCCAGTATGGGCCCTATACGCCTTATGACTCCTTTTTCCTTAAGGGCCTTTATCCTGTTGAGGACCATTTCTTCATTGAGCCCCACCATCTCACCGATAATCCTAAAGGGCCTTCTATCAACAGGGAACCCCTCCTGGATCATATTCAGTATCTTCCTGTCTATGTCATCCATAGCCTATGCCTTATCTGCAACCCCATTAATCTAAACAATTATGAATGGATACAGGGCTTTTATGCACTATATTAAAACACTTTGTCCGTGTTTGTAAAATCAATTTGTCCTGCCATAGTGATTTTGTATTGAGATGATAAGAAACCCTTAAAAGGTCTCATGTTCTGGTGTATATCTGTGAGGCCCTTATTGATAAAAAGTGGTATTCATAAGGAACTTCAAAAAACAACCCGCAGCATGCCACGGGATATCCATTAAAGCCCTATCTCTTTTTCTTTTCCTTTTCCAGCTTCCTCTTTTCCTCGTCCCTTATCTCACGCCTGAGGAGTTTTCCCACCTTTGATTTGGGCAGCATGTCCCTGAACTCTATATATTGGGGGACCTTATATGGTGCAAGTCTATCCCTGCACCACCTTATAAGCTCTGTGCTTCCAACACCTTTGGCATCCTCCTTAAGGACAACAATGGCCTTTATACGCTCCCCCACCTTAGGGTCGGGTATACCAACCACACATGCGCCTATCACTGTTGGGTGGTCCTGAAGGGCTGCCTCCACCTCTGATGCAGAGACCCTGTAGGCCTTATACTTTATGACATCTGCTGTCCTCTCCATGAACTGAAGCTGTCCATCCTCTGTCATAGAGACAAAGTCACCCATACGATAATACACAGCACCGTCAATGTTTACAAAAGAGCGCTCTGTCTCTTCGGGCTTTTTCCAGTACTGTTTTATGGTATAGGGTGAAGTGATGAGGAGCTCACCGACTTCACCCTGGGGGAGTGGTTGAAGGGTCTCTTGATCCGCTACAATGCACTTCCTTGTCTTCAAAGGTGTTCCTATTGTCTTTGGCCCTGGCTCACGGTCAAGGAGGCTGTATGTTACATGGCCTATCTCTGTGGAGCCATAGACCTGATATAAGGGTATATGATAACGCTCTTTCCAGCTCTTGAATACCTCTACAGGCAGTGCATCTCCACCACAGTAACAGTATCTCAGGGAGCTGAGGTTATACTGGTCAAGTCTGTCGTTTTCGAGGATCATCCTGTATAGTGCAGGGACTCCAAGCATCCACCTTATCTTATACCTCTCTATGGCAGAGAGTACTGCATCCACCTCAGGCGTGGGCATCAATACCACTTTATTTCCGAAATTGAAACCAAAGGCTATTGCAAAACCCTTTGCCATTATATGGAAGAGGGGGTTTATCATCAAAACGCTATCATTACCCTCATCTACATGGTCTCTTATAACATCGTCCATGATATCCCTTATATACGAAACCTCTCCTGCATGGTTTCCAGGGACTCCCTTGGGAAAACCTGTTGTTCCTCCTGTATACATGATGTATGCGAGGTCATTATAGGGGTCTATGTCTACCCGAGGAGGTTTTAAAATGCTTTTGTAGAGTATGTGATTGAAAGGGATTACCTTATCACTTTTTTCAACAACCCCTCTTGGTATCTTATCAAACATATACCCGATGAATTTTTTCCATGGTGGCAAAAGGTCAACGAGGTTTGTCACTATGACCTTTTCAAGACCTGTCTCCTTCATTACCTCCTTTACATAACCGAAGTTTGTATCAAGACATATAATGGCCTTAACATCTGCATCCCTAACCATATAAGCTATCTCATAGGCAGTATATATGGGAGATACAGGCACCAAAACAGCACCTATCTTATTGATGGCAAAATTGGCAATAATCCACTGGGGGCAGTTGGGTATATACAAAAGGACCTTATCCTGTTTTTTTATGCCCACCATATTCATAAGCCCATATGCAAACTTATCAATGTATGTGGACAGCCTTCCATAGGTAAATCGTTCCCCGAGGTATACCAGTGCAGTATGGTCAGAGTATTTAGCTGCCATCTCTTCAAAACGGGTAAATGTATATTCGTTCTCAAATTCTCTCATATTTAGACCTCTTATACACCAAAGTATGCTGACTTCACGTCTGGATTATCCATCAATTCCTCTTTTGTCCCGGATAAGACACTGGAGCCGTTTTCCATTATATACCCGTAATCAATGATAGGGAGGACAGGTCTTGCATACTGCTCGGTTATGATAATACTTATGCCCTTTGTATCCCTTATCTCCTTTGTGCCATCTATTACTATCTTCTGATATGCAGGGCTAAGACCAAGGAGTGGTTCATCAAGGAGCAGTATCTTTGGATTTGCCATAAGGGCCCTACCAATGGCAAGCATCTGCTGCTCCCCTCCACTTAAAAAACCACCCTGTCTGTTTAGGTGGTCCTTTAACCTGGGAAACAGATTCAACACATAATCTATGTTCTCTTTTGTCTGTCTCCTTGTTGAGAGGTATGCCCCTATCTTCAGGTTTTCAAGGACAGAGCTTTCAGGGAATATCCTCCTCCTCTCAGGACACAGTATAATGCCTTTTTTTGCCCTTTTATGGGGCTTTAGTTCTGTCATGTTCTCGCCATCAAGAAAGATACTGCCAAACACAGTAATACGCTCTCCACCCTTCATCTCCTCTTTTTTCTTTATATCAAGGATGATGCCTGACAGGGTATACATGAGGGTGCTCTTGCCTGCACTGTTGGAACCAAAAATCCCTATAATCTTACCATCTTCACACTGTAGACTCACATTGTTTAATGCAAGCATGTTTTCATAAAAAACCATCATCTCCCGAGCTTCGAACATGGCATTACACCTCTTCGCTCCCTAAATAGGCCTCTTTGACCCTTTTGTCCTCTATGACCTCACTGTAGTAACCCTCGGCAATCTTTTCACCAAAATTCAGCGCCATGACCCTGTCTGCCACCCTGAATAGTTCCCTTAAACGGTGCTCTACCATTATAAGTGTTATACCGTCCATCTTAAGCTTCTCTATAAGGGGGAGCATGCTTGCAATCTCACTCATGCTGAGTCCAGAAAAGACCTCATCGCAGAAGATAATCTCTGGTCTCAAGGCAATGCAGCGGGCAAGCTCCAACCTCTTCTGGTATCCTGTCGGCAGCGTGGATGCGAGTTTATAGGGTACCCTGGAGTCCCTCTCAAAACCTATCTCTTCCAGTATATCTACTGCCACTGTATCCCTGTCACCGTGTTTGCCCCCGCCTCGCCACCCCCCTGTCTTCCTTGCCCTGGGTGACCAAAGGGGCACAATGAGGTTTTTAAATGCTGGCAAGGAATAATAGGGCCTCATTATCTGGAATGTCCTTGTAATACCCATGTGGGCTATCCTGTGCGGTGGCATATGGGTTATATCATGTCCTCTAAAGGATACATGACCTGAATCAGGCCTTATAAACCCTGTGATGCAGTTGATAAGCGTTGTCTTTCCTGAGCCATTAGGCCCTATAATACCGTATATCTCACCCTCATAGACATCAAAACTCACATCCATCAGGGCCTTTAACCCCCCGAAAGACTTGGTAATCCCTTTAATAGATATAATAATGTTATCCTTCATACCCTTACCCATCTTTCAAACTGATGATACTTTCGCTGGAGATAGACCATGAGGCCCTCGCTCTTCAATACAATAAATCCCGTGAGGGCAGCACAGTAAATAACAATCCTGAATGTCCCGAAGAACCTTAAAAACTCCGAAAGGGGCACAAGTATAAAACTACCTATGACTGCCCCAACAAGGGTGCCGCCGCCTCCAATAACAACAGAGGCAATGGGTATTATGGAGAAATCAAGGGCAAATAAGGATAAACCTGCCCACATATAAAGGTGTGCAATATATGCACCTCCGAAACAGCACATAAAGGATGCAATGAATACAGCAAGGGTCTTCATATATGTTACGCTTATGCCTGATGCCCTGACTGCCTGGTCATTGTCTTTCACGCCCCTTATGACAAGCCCTATATCCTGATTGACAAACCTCCTCATACCAAAGAGAAACAATAGCATAAATACTATTATTGCATAATGCTCCACATATTCATGGGGAAAACTGTCTACGCCTGTTATACCGTTGGTGCCACCGAGGATATTGAGTGCCTCTATAACACGGGTGGCAAGGAGGGGATACATGAGTGTTACAATGGCAAAATATACACCTCTTAGAGGCAGGCACGGCATCACTGTCAAGGTGCAGAAAAATGCCCCTAAAATGGTGGCAAGGGGTATGGATAGATATATGGGCAGATGGAGATAGACATTAAATATTGCCGATAGATAGCCTCCTACACCCACAAAAAATGCACCGCCGAGGCAAACAAGACCCACATAGTTGGCAAGGAAGTCAAAGGCAAGGGCAAGGAGGGAATAGACGAACATAATATTCACAACCCTTTTCCAGTATGGTGCGAGCTCGAGGAATAAAGGCAAGACAAGGACGCCCACTATAAGGAGCAACCTGGGCCCCATAAGATACAGTATCTCCCTGTACGAGGAGATGGCATAGATACCCTCTGTCCTGACCTTTATACCCCTGTCAATCCTTTCTTTGCGCATCATCTCCATTGTCTATACCCTCTCTTCCAGTTCTTTCTGTTTTCCGAATATCCCTGAAGGCTTGATGAGAAGTGTAATAATTATAGCCAGGAGGGCAACAACCATCTGATAATGGGATGACAAAAATGCCTCTGTCAGTATCTGGGCAAAGCCGATTATAAATGAGGCGAGTATGGTACCTCCCCAGCTACCCAACCCCCCTATTACACATACAGCTATGGCAAAGATAAGGACGTTATATCCTGCCTCAACAATGATATTCCCAAGGGGTAAAAGGACAACCGCAGCAAACCCGGCGAGCCCGGAACCTATGGCAAGGGATATGATAGCTGTGGTATCAGAGTCGATACCCAACATCATAGCAGCCCTCTCGTCCTGGGCTATACCCCTTAAGGCAAGACCGATCTTATTAAAGTGGGTAAAAAGATATAGCAGTATAAAAGTGCATATACCAACACCGACTACAATGAGCCTCTGATGGTCTATGTTTGTCCCCAGGATGTTAACAGAGCCGGCAGAGAATGTCGGGAGCGTGAATGTCATACCCCTCAGACCCCCCCACCTTAACCCCTCAAGGATTGCAAGGCCTATGGCATATGTGGCTATAATCTCTGATATCTCCATACCCCTTATCCTTATGAGGATAAAGCGGTATATCAATGCGCCTATGATACATGTTATGGCAATGGCTATAAATATGGCAAAAGGATATGGAAAACCCTCAAACTTGTTCATAAATAGCCATGCAATATACCCTGTAGTTATATACAGGGCACCGTGGGCAAAATTAGGCAACCTGCTTATGCTGTATACCAAGGTAAAACCCAGTGATATGAGGGAGAGGGTTATACTGTTTATAATGCCATAAACTATTATTTCCACGGTGCCCCCTTATATTATTTCATCCATGGCGGAAGCATGGCTTTGCCTTCAGCTACCTTAGGAGGGAAGACCTGGACCCTCTTGCCTGCCTGCCACTGGAATATACATGTTACTGCCCCTTCTTTGGGGTCATAGGAGGGTATAATCTGATGGGATTTATCAAACCTCATCCTCCCGTATACACCCATCAAATCCTGTGTTTCAAGTGCCTTGATTACTTTTTCAGGGTCTATACTCCCTGCCCTCTCTATGGCATCTTTTAATTGATACACTGCCATATAGCTCGAAGATGTGCCGTAGCCTTCAGGTTCAAGACCCCACCTCTTTTTATATGCCTCTACAAACTTCATTGTCCAGGGTGTTATCTTTGCAGGTGCATTGCCGCCGTTACATAGATTGACAATAAGATATTCACCCTTCCCGCCTGTTGCCTTCCAGAAACCGGGCTGCTCAGCAGCACAGACAAAGCCCACCGGTATAGCCTTGATCTTCATATCACTCCACTGTTTAAGCAAAACCGCACTCTCAGGCATATCCATCCATATGAAAAGTATCTGTGCACCTTTGTTTTTTGCATCGGTTAAGCCAAGGGAATAGTCTGTGTTTCCCGTTGGGTATATCTTCATGTCTATTACCTGCCATCCCTTATCAGTAAGCCCCTTTTTCATAAATTCCCCGCCCTTACGGGCATGCTCCACATCCTGCACCATTATATATGCCTTGTTAAAACCATAAGACTTTTTCATATCCTCTAAAAACGTGATAAACTCGTTCATCATATTAAGGGAGCTGTTGGAGTTTCTGAAGCAGTATTTGTATTTATTATAATTATCTGCAACCCTTTTATTATAGAGAGGTGTAAGCGTTCCAGTAGTAACTATGCTAACCTTCTTATGCTTTGACAGGAGGTCCATTGCTGCAAGGGCTGCCTCAGAACGCACGGGTCCACCTATAATAAAATCTGCCTTCTTTTCAAGGATGAGTTTTTCTACTGCCAGGAGGGCCTCACTTACAGGCACCCCTGGTTCCAGGTCCCTTGTATCGATGACCTCTACCTTAAAAGGCCTCTTTGCGCCAGCCACATTAACCCCGCCTTTTGCATTTATCTCTTCTACAGCAAGCTTTATACCCCTTTCTGCATCCCAGCCGTACAGGAATGCGGTTGCAAGTGGTGCTCCTATGACAATTGGCTTTTCAGCAGACAGAACAGGACCTGGTATGGTAATCAGGACAAAAAATAGACATAGAAAAAAATAGACTAACCTCTTCATAATACCCCCCTTTTTTATGCTTGAAATAGAATCAAGCAAATTTTATTACTTTGATTAAGCAATTATTGTGCCAACTCATCCATCAAGAAATAACAAGCAAATACTGTATGCTTTTGTTTACAATCATAGAACGTTATTTTCAGTCATTGAATCTCTCTTTTAAAAATTGAAACTTTTTTTCAATCTGTGCCATGCTGTTTCTTTGTGATTGTCTTTTTGCTTTTCCCAAGATTTTTTGTCTCTTTTAGGCTCCTTAGCTCTTTTTTGAGATAAGAGACAGACACATTTAATATAGAACTGGCTTTATTAAAATCCCAGCCCGATGCATCAAGGACCTTTAGGATATGCTCTCTTTTTATCTCATCGAGGGTCTTGGTATTTCTATCTCTCACAATAGATTTTTTTGCAAATTGAATGCCAGTAGTTACTCTGGGGCATATCCCCGGTTAAGGTGGGATGGTTATTGGAATTAAAAAAGTCTATAGTCTATTTTTGCTTATATCTGCAATACCGTATTCCCTTATCTTCTGTCTGAGTGTAGGTCTTGAGATGCCGAGGATCTCACAAGCCTTCCCGAGATGCCAGTGTGTACTCTCCAATATCCTGAGGATATAGCTCCTTTCAATCTCCTGAAGGGTAAGTTCACCCTTGATTTCAGCCCTGCTCTCTTGTTCCCTGCTCTGGGGTTTCTTTCCAAGAAGGGGTACTATAAGGTCCCCTGGGATTACATCACCCCTCGTATTTACAAATGCATGGGTCAGTATATTTTCCAGCTCCCTTACATTTCCAGGCCAGTTATGGTCCATCATGCTCGATACAGCATGATCCTCCAGTCTTTTTGGTGTGCTTTTCAGTTCATAGGCTATCTTCTTTAAGAGATAATCTGCAATGAGAGGGATGTCTGATTTTCTATCCCTTAATGGCGGGACTTTTATAGTGGTAACGCTTAGCCTGTAAAAAAGGTCTTCCCTGAATAGCCCCTCCTGAACCATCCCCCAGAGGTCTCTGTTGGTGGCGGCGATTATCCTTGCTTTTGAGTGAATCTGTCTATCTCCGCCTATCCTTTCAAACTCCTTTTCCTGTAAGAACCTCAATAGCTTTGGTTGGAGCTCAAGGGATATCTCACCTACCTCATCGAGAAATATAGTCCCTTCACCGGCAAGTTCAAATTTACCTTTTTTTTGTGTAGACGGCCCCGGTAAAAGAGCCTTTCTCGTGGCCGAAGAGCTCGCTTTCCAGAAGTGTCCCTACTATGGCAGAACAATTGATGATGCGAAATGGTTCATTCTTATATTGGCTGTGGGTATGTATAGCCCTTGCTATCAATTCCTTGCCAGTCCCTGTCTCCCCTTCTATGAGGACAGTGACCCTGTTTTCAGAGAGTATCCCTATAGCCTTAAAAACCTCCTTCATTATCCTGCTCTTACCAATTATCCTACCCTGTTCATAATCACATATGGCCATACCCTGGTTATCTTCATGGGGTTCTGTCTCAGAGACACGGGATTTAAATGCCCTTATTATAGCCTTGTCCAGTTCCTCTACGTCTATAGGCTTGGGTATATATTCAAAAGCCCCTGATTTTACAGCCTTTATAGTAGTCTCCATGTCATGGAAGGCAGTTATTGTAATGATTTTCCTATTTTTTGATTTTATCCTTTCAATGAGGTCAATCCCATTCATGTCAGGCAGTCTTACATCCAGGATTACCAGATCTGGATTAAAGGATTTGTTTTTATAAATGCCTTCTGCGGCATCAGCGGCGCACTCCACTGTATAGCCTTTTTCAGTAAGGAACATCTCCAGGGATTCAAGGAGGGCTCGCTCATCGTCTACAATAAGGATCTTGCCTTTTTTCATAAATTCCTCGCCCTTACAGGCATGGTAATGGTAAACACTACACCCTTTGGTCTTCTTAAACCGACCTCTACAGAACCTCCATGGGCCTCTACAATCCTCTTGACATTCGTAAGGCCTAACCCTGTCCCTTTCTTTTTAATACTAAAAAAAGGGTCAAATATGTAAGGGAGGTTCTCCTGGCTTATACCCGGGCCATTATCACCTATATTGATTTTTATATTTTTGCCTCTTGAATCCATTTTTGTCTCTATTTCTATTAGCCCTTTTTTAGGCAGTGCCTCTATGGAGTTGAGGAATATATTTATTATGGCCTGTTCCATCCTCTCATAATCCATAGATATTGAAGGTATGGATTTTGAATATCTCTTCTTTATCTCTATGGACTTTTCCCTGATTTTTACATCCAGGACATCAAGGCACGAATCAATAATCTGATTGACCGATACCATGGCAAGATTCAATTTTATTGGTTTTGCAAAATCAAGCATCTCATCGAGGATACGTTCAAGGCGAGAAAGCTCCTGGATTATAATCTCCATACGCCTCTTGTCATTCCCATCAAAATCTGTCTTTTTGGTTATAATCTGTATGTTCATCTTTACCGAAGATAGGGGGTTTCTTATCTCATGGGCCAGGGATGTGGTGAGCTTTCCCACATGTGCCAAACGCTCTGATTCCCTTATGCGTCTCTCTGCCTCCATACGCTCTGTTATATCCCTGCATATCCCGGCGACAGCAAAACTACCCTGATAGATAATCCCCTTTACCTTATTCTCTGTAGGGTAGATATTGCCGTCTCTGTGTCTTCTGAAATACATATAAAGGTCTTTAGAGTCCTTGCCCTCAAGCCTTCTTTCATAGAGCCTCTTTACCATGGGCAGGGACCTGGCCGCCACAAAGTCAGAATAAGGTTTACCTATTACCTCATTGAGGCTATATCCGTGAAGGTCGCAGAATGCCTTGTTGGCAAATACAATAGTTTCATTTTGATTCACAAAATAACCATCATTTATATCCTCTACAAGGACACGATATTTTGCCTCTGATTCAACAAGCTCTTTTGTCCTCTTTTCTATCTCCAGTTCCAGATTCTGGGCATGTTCTCTTATGTGTTTTTCATGGAGGGATTGGAAATAATCACTAAATCTCGTAATGGTATAAAAAAGGCATATATTTAATCTCTCTATGGCCTCTTTTAGCGCCCTACCCTTGAGTTCTCTGATGAGGTGTGGCACAAGGATTACCCTGTATAATTCATATGCATTTTGAACCTCTGAAAGGCTGAACCCACCCTCAAGCCTTATCTTTGTTATCCACTGGATATGGTCATCTATCTTTGAAAAATCGTTCTCCACGAGGACAGCACTGCTGGCATCAAAGGCCCTTGAAACCGTTATCTTAAGCTCATCTATGGGTCTTCCTCTGTATCTCTCGCTTACCTTTTCATGGAGATATTGTATCCATTCGTTGATCATCTGGTCTCGATAGTTTTTAATGATACCGGCTAAATCCATGGTATAAAGATTTTACCTTTATGAAAAACTTTTAGTCAAGTATGAGGGTATCAACCCTTATTCATCCACCTATGGCAAAAAAACTATTACATGATTCTGCAAAGGTTTCAAATTTCATTAGACTTTTTTTCTTTTTATGGTAGAATTGGGTGTTTAAGACAGAAAAGGGATAAAGTGATGGATAAAAAAGAGGCTCAAAAGATAGAATGGCTTGATGAGTATAAAACCCTGACTCTTGATGCCCTTGAGGCAGATGAATTGGATGCCTTCATGGAGATACTCTTAAAAAGAGATGCGTTGATAGGAAAGATAATAAAACAGGAAATAAATCTCGAACCAGACGAGTTATCATATCTTATGGGCCTGGAGGGAAGGATACTGGAGAGGCTTGAGGAAGAAAGAAGGGAGATAATACACGATATGGCAGATGTAGGGGAGAAAAAGAGGGCCATAAAGAGATATACCCCAAAATTTCCATTTCCACCCATGCCTGCTTTTTTTGATAAAAAAGGATAAAATTTTACTTAAGTTTTAAAAAATATATCCGATAAAGTCTACAGGTGAAGATATGACTATATCGGATTTTCAGATAAACAGTGTTATTAAAAGCTATACAAAAAATATGAAGTTTAGGGTCAAGGCCTTTGACTCAGACAAAAATGCAAATAACATTGTTCATGAAGACAGGGTTTTGATATCTGATGATGGAAAAAAGATGCTGCTGGAAAGGATTGGTGAAAAGACTGCGGAGAGGCTGAGAAGGCATGACAAAGAAGGATATGTTAATTCGGATTCTTATAGTAGATGATAATGCAGAGATTAGAGAAATTGTTAAGGAATACCTCACTGATGAAGATTGTCTGATTGAAGGCGCACAAAACGGTAAAGAGGCATTAGAGAAATACAACAAAAACCCCTACGATATTATCATCACAGACCTGAAGATGCCAGAGTTATCAGGCATCGAACTTATAAAGCTGATAAAACAAAAAACAGATGCAACGGAATTTATTATCATCACCGGATATGCATCCCTTGACACTGCTATGGAGGCAATAAAGATAGGCGCCTTTGATTATATTGTAAAGCCCTTCAGGATGGAGGAACTAAAGGTAGCGGTAAAGAATGTAAAAGAGAAGATTGTTCTTAAAAAGACAAATCAGGTATTACTGGAAAAATTAAAGAACTTTTACAGTGAATTAGAGAGATACAGACAGACAGAAAAGGAGATAGCAGAACAAAAAAACGAGGGACAGAGATACGGGACAGAGAGACTTGTTAATGAGATAAAGCATCTTGAGAGATTGATAAAATCTCGTTTGATGATTGAATAAAAATAAAGAGCGTGAGATATGCTTGAAGGTAAACATGTCCTTGTAGTTGATGACAACCTTGACATCATTGTTGCCCTGTCTGATTTCCTTGAATTAAACGGCTGCAAGGTCATATCTGCCACAACAGGCAAAGAGGCCATAGAACTCGTAAAAAACGAAAAAATCGAGATAGCCATACTCGATGTAAGACTCCCTGATATAAATGGCGTAACCCTCCTGGATATCATAAAAAAAGAAAACCCCACCATTGCCGTTATCATGATGACAGGATACAGCAGCCACAAGGATATAATAGATGCCATGAAGAAGGGTGCATCTGACTTTCTCCTAAAACCTTTTGAATACGATAACCTGATTATGGTGATGATAAGGGCATTAAGGGAAAGGTCTCTTTTGATAGAAAAAGAAAGCCTATTTAAAAACCTGGAAGATAAGAAAAAAATAGAGCTTCTAAACAGAGAACTCCAGTCCAAGATCAAAGAACTGACAACCATGTATAACATCTCTAACCAGTTCAATACATTAAATATCTACGATGATGTATACGATAAGATGGTCAATATTGCCTATGATGTGATTGGTGCAAGCCTATGCAGGTTCTATATATATGACAGCAGCAGCGGAGAACCCATACTGTTTAAAGAAAAAAGAGATGCCAACGAGGACCTTGCAGAAGATAAGATATTTTTTACCGGTGAACTGTCTGAATGGATCCGTAACCCAAAGAGGTATTTCCTTAAAGATGATATCATGGTCCTCCCCATTATGATAAAGGGAGAACTCATAGGATTCCTCACAGTCAAGAAGAAGAGAAACGGTTTAGAGGTAATAAGCACCCACCAGGATAGTGATTTATTCTTCCTAAAACTCATAGGAGAAAAGGCTTCCTCCCAGATTGAAAACAGGATCCTCTATGAAAGCCTCTTTGACAATGTATTCAAGACCCATATGTCGCTAATTACAGCCATAAACAAAAGGGACTCTTATACAGAAAACCACTGTAAGAGGGTAAATGATATGGCCCTCTCTTTAGCAGAAAAGGTTGGGCTAAACAATATAGAAAAGGATATCTTAAGGGTGGTTGCCCCTGTCCATGACCTGGGTAAGATCGGGGTGCCCGATGAAATACTCCTTAAGCCTGACAAATTGACAGATGTAGAGTATGAAATAATGAAAAACCACTCCATATTAGGCCAGGAGATATTAAGCCAGTTTGAGATACTATCAAGGGAGTCGGTAATCATAAGAAACCATCATGAGAGGTTTGATGGGAGAGGCTATCCTGACGGTATATCCGGGGAGGCCATACCTGCCTGCGCCCGTATCATAGCCATATGTGACACCTTCGATGCCATGACAACAAACAGACCCTATAGGAGGGCGGTCAGCATAGAGGATGCATTAAAAGAGATTCAAATGTGCTCTGGGAGCCAGTTCGACCCTATTATGGTAGAGGCATTTGTAAAGATGATATTAAATGGTAACCATGGAAACAAATGAGAGAAGAGACTACTTCAGGGTTGAGGACAGGCTTAAATTAAAATTCCGTATATTAAGCAAAGACGAGTTCAATGCCCTTGAACATACTGTAAGATATAGCCCAATCAGCAGCTTTAGCAGGCTGGATGAGGTCCAGGCATTGAAGGTTATAGAGATAGATGAGGAAAAAAAGAAGGACCCTCTCTATACATACCTTAATATTATAGATAGAAAGCTCGATCTGGTTCTGGACTACCTGATGGAAAATGCTGATGACAAAAGGCACTATATTACCCAGTACATACAGGCAAACATAAGCGGTTCAGGTATAAGGTTTTTCACAGATGCTGATATAAAAGAAGGTGATTATGTGGAGCTCATCCTCATATTGCCAATCTATCCCCATACAAGAATACCGATTTTATGTAATGTCTTACGATGTATCAAGCAGATAAAAGATGGAAATACTGTTAATGATGTGGCCATGCAATACCTTGTAATAAACGAAAACGACAGGGATATGCTGATACAGTATATATTTATGAAGGAAAGGGAGATGCTCCGCAATAGAAGTGAATCCACTGGATGATGACCTATGGATATAACAACTATATTCGGCCTGATAATTGGTATAGGTGCTGTGTTGGTAGCCTTTATAATGGAGGGAGGCCATCTATCGTCCCTAATCCAGGCCCCTGCCATGATATTGGTTATATTTGGAACAATAGGGGCAACCATCATAACAACCCCCTTCAACCAGCTAAAGGCCCTGCCAAAGCTGTTGAGCGTTGTCCTTGTTGATAAAAAGCTTGATTTCCACAGACTTATTGATTTGATATGTGACCTTGCCCTAAAGTCAAGAAAAAACGGGCTTTTGAGTCTTGAAGATGAACTCCCCAAGATTAAGGATAATTTCCTAAAAAAGGCTGTTCAACTATCCATAGATGGTTTTGAGACGAATAAGATAAGGGAGATTCTGGAGATAGAGATGTCATACATAGAGGAGAGACACAGGGTAGGGGCTATGTTTTTTCAGAAACTCGGTGGGTTCTCACCAACACTGGGTATAATCGGCACTGTCCTTGGCTTGATACACGCCTTAGGCAGTATGGAAAACAGCGCAAACATGGCATCATCTATAGCCACTGCCTTTATTGCCACCCTGTGGGGTGTTGCCCTTGCAAACCTTATATACCTCCCCATATCTGATAAACTAAGGGCAAAACACCAGGATGAGGCCCTTTATCTCGATATGATATGTGAGGGTGTAATCTCCCTTACCATGGGTGAAAACCCCAGGATAATAAGGATGAAACTCATGTCCTTTTTGCTCCCAAATAAGAGAAGCGGTGATATAAAATGAGAAAAAGAAACAACAACAATAATGAACATGAAAACCTTGAGAGGTGGCTCCTTACATACGCAGACTTGATAACGCTACTTCTGGCATTCTTTATAATGATGTATACATTCTCAAAACAGGATTCACAGAGATACGAAGAGGTGTCGTCATACCTTAAGGCTATATTTTCAGGAGGAACAGGTGTGCTCCAGAAGGGTAATGTTAGTGGGGCACCCCCCATTGAACTGCTTTCAGGCAAGGCTCTATCAGAGGGGTTGAGAGAAAAGCTCGATGCTGAACTAAAAGCTATAACAGGGGAAAGCGACCTTAAAAATAGCATATTTATTTTTACAGATGAGAGGGGTGTTGTTATAAGGATTATGGATAAGGCATTCTTTGATGAGGGAAAGGCAGAACTAAAACAAGGTGCAAAAAATGCCCTCGACAAGATTGCATATATTATTAAGGATATAAAAAATCATATCAGGATAGAGGGCCACACAGACAACACACCTATAAGTAAAGGTGAGTTTAAATCCAACTGGGAGCTATCTGTAAGAAGGGCAACAGAGGTTGTAAGGTATCTTATAGAAAAAGGCCCTATACCCCCAGATAGGATTTCTGCTACAGGCTATGCAGAATATAGACCTATTGTGGATAATGATACCCCTGAGAACAAGGCATTAAACAGAAGGGTAGAGATTATTATAGAAAAAACAGGTATATAAAAACCCTGTAAATGCCTTGAAATTCAAAGACGATGAATCTCTATATCCTAATGGATATTACTGATTATCAATAATGATATAAGGCTATCAAGGATATGCCCGAGAGCATGAGCCCTTTTTCAAAGGTCTCTATTTCTCCGAACACACCATGTTTATGGTGTTGATTAATGCCCGGCCTGTATAAGGCTTGTCAAGAAAGCCATTGACATGATGTTCCTTGAATGATTGCTTCTGTGTCTCATTCATATAACCGCTGGATACAATAATCTTTACATCTTTATCCATAGCCCTTATCTCTTTTAAGACCTCATCCCCTTTTTTACCGGGCATTATCATATCGAGTATTATCACATCTATCTTGTCTCTGGTGTTCTTAAACATATCAACAGCCTCATATCCGTCCTTTGCCTCTATAACATGGGCACCTGATGCCTTTAATATGCCCCTTAAAAAATCCCTTATAAATTCTTCATCATCCACAACAAGGATTTTTAGACCAGGCTTAAGGTTTACGTCCTTCTCTTCCTTTTTGTCTGATGAGGTATCCCCTGTACCTCCCGTATATAAAAGAGGTAGATATATGATGAACCTTGTCCCCTCCTGGGGTCTGCTATCTATCTCAATGGATCCTCCGTGATTTCCTATTATTTGTTTTGCAATATAAAGGCCCATACCCAACCTGTTATCCACCCTCTTTGTTGTAAAATAAGGTTCAAAGACCTTTTTCATAATATCCTTTGTCATGCCAGGTCCATTATCCCCTATCTCGATAACTACAAACCCCTTTTTATTCTTCAGATATTTAATGTTCGTTGATATGCTTATAATACCCTTCCCATCCATTGCATCCTTGGCATTTACAAGGATATTCAGGAGGACATTCTGTATATCTGTCTCATCCCCTTTGATGGGAGGTAGCATATCAGAGAAGTTCTTCTTGACCTCTATGTCCCTGTAACTCTCTCTGAATATAAAGGCCAGGTCTTCAATGATGGCGTTGACATTTACAATACCGTCTCTTTTTGTCCTCCTCCTGGAAAAATTCAACAGGTGATGGGCAAGTTTTGTTGCCCTCTGGGCAGCATTCTCAATGGCCACTGTATATTTCAACAGCCTGCCTTCTTCCTTCAGAAAGCTCTTCATAAGGGATGTGTATCCGACTATCCCTGTGAGCAGGTTATTGAAATCATGGGCAAGACCACCGGCAAGGAGGCTTAAGCTCTCCATATTTTTTATCTGATGGTGGTATTCATCTTCAATCTTCTCCTGGGAGGTATCATTCAGTATAAGACACCTCATACTACCTATTCCATTATTTTTCTCACCAAGGGGGTAGCATTTAAGCCTGAATACCCTGTAATCGTCTCCTAAAAGATACTCAACCCTGCCCTCAACAGGAGACGGGCTCTCAAAGATATAATCACTGACATCAAAGATATTATTAAATCTCTCGCCAATCAGAAACCGATTCTCCACAGAGAATTCTTCCTCTGCCTTTTTATTTATATAATGGATATAGCCCATATTATCTATTAAAAAGACAGGCTCAGGAAATAGGTCTAATGACCTCTTGTAGACCAATATATCAGATTTTTTTTCGTATTCATGAGAGGGTATGGGGTTAACAAAGATCAACTTGTTGAATATATTGCACAACATCCTGAGTTCCCTCATAAAGGACTCTGTCATGACCTTTTTCTGTTCTGACCCTAAAATAATATAGCCAATCCTCTCTGTCTCATTATATATCAATGGATATACATAAAGGATGTTGTAATTGAAGCAGTTGCTTAAGATAAAGGGGGAAAAGGCATGGGCGTAGTCTTTTTTTATAACCTCCAGGTCAATATTATCGACTGCACCATCAATACTAAAAAAACCATATTCCCTGTTTTTTTCATCCTCTATGGTAATCTTGCATACCTCAAAGGGCAGCTCCTCAACGAAAATAACAGGGGCCTCATGAAAAAGATTTTTTTTGTTGTCTTTGATACTTAAGAGTCGGAGGATAACTGAATAATTCTTTATAGCCCTTTCATAAAAATCCCACTGATAGTTTACGGGTTCTGACATAATATCCCTATCCTGCATGGGAATTTATATTTATTATCGCCATATTCTTTTTTACCTCCATTCTGATATTGTTCTTTTCTTTAAGAAGTATCAGTTTTTCAGGGCTGCCGTTTGTATCCTGACAGTAAAAAAACCCATCGACCAACCTCGTGATCTTAAGAAGGTTTCTGTTGTTATTCTCACTGTTACATGTGTTATGATGATTGCCTATGACAGAGCAGACCGTCTCAGGTAACCTCCATTTTTTCGCAATTATATATCCTATCTCCTGGTGGTCTATGCCAAAACACTCCCTCTCTGTCTCCCATATAGGTCTTTCTCTTACATCAACCCCATGGGTTATTTTACTGTAGTCATCTATCTCAGAATAAAAAACCATCTTTCCAATGTCATGGAGAAGGGATACAATATAGGCCTTCTGTGGTTCATAATCAAGGGTCTTCTCTGCCAATATCTTTGCTGAATGGGCAACATAGATAGAATGCCTCCAGAATTCAAGGAGGTCGCTAAACCTTATCTTTAATTCCTTCAGTAGATTATCCACTATAAGAAGGCATAGTATAACATTTTTTAATTCATTAAGCCCTATCTTTATCAATGCATGATGCAGGTCACAGGTATTGGTCCCGCGGTTATAATATGCAGAATTGGCTATACCGAGGATCTTGGCAGATATGGATGGGTCTATCTCAATAATCTTGAGTATATCAGTTATCGATGATGCTGGGTTTGTTACAGTCTCAATTGTCCTGTCTATTATACACTGCATTGATGGTGCGAGTTTAAGTTCATAGGTCTTAGAAAGCAGTCTTTGTCTTATCACAATCACCTCAGGATACATCTAATAAATTCTTTACGAAACAAGGCTCTTTCAATAGTCACTGTCAAGGGGGCAAAAGTCTTGAAATCTACCATAATATAACCATCAAATTCTAAGTTGACAAAATAATATTCAGTACCTTTTTAGAGGTCTATTATTTTATCGGAAAAAGAAAATTATTCTTAAGTTTTTTTAATAGAAATTAATTTTATTATTCTTGTGGCACACCTCTAATAAACGTAACTCAGAAATAGGGGATTCAAGGGTCACTATTGACAATTCATGGGCTTATGGATAAGATGAAGAATATGAAATATATAAAACCAAAGGATTTTAGGTCTCTGGTAAGGGAGGGAAAGTGGCAAAGGCCTACAGCGGGTATTGCTTTGGGTTATGCCCAGATGAACCTTGTGATCCTCCCTGAGATATATGCCTTTGACTTCCTCCTTTTCTGTCAGAGAAATCCAAAACCCTGCCCTGTTATAGAGGTCATGGAAAAAGGTCAATATATCACATCTTTTTCAGCCCGAGATACAGACATAAGGACAGACATCCCGGGCTATAACATATACATAAATGGCAGCCTTCAGGACACAAGATGGGATATTACAGATATCTGGAGGGCAGATTTTGTGACATTTCTAATCGGGTGTAGTTTTTCTTTTGAAGATGCCCTGATGAGGGCAGGCATACCTATAAGACATATAGATGAGGGCAAAAACGTCCCCATGTATATAACAAACATAGATTGCATACCAGCAGGTATATTCCGTGGGCCTTATGTTGTAACCATGCGGCCCATACCAAAAGATAGATTATTTAAGGTCATCCAGATTACCTCACGCTATGCCTCTGTCCATGGCGGTCCTGTTCACATCGGTGAACCTAACCTAATTGGCATAAAGGACCTAAATAGACCTGATTTTGGTGAACCTGTGACCATAAAGGATGGCGAGATACCTGTGTTCTGGGCATGCGGCGTCACCCCCCAATCTGCTGTTATGAATGCAAGGCCTCATATCTGTATCACCCATAAGCCAGGTCATATGTTTGTCTCTGACCTTCTCAATGAAGAACTCTCCACATTCTAATAAAATCATCTCAATCCTTGACAACCTCCCTATCACTGCTATACTTGAATAAGAAAAGGGTGAATAACAGTTTTTTATGTTTTCTTTGGTATACAGGATTAATTTGTTGGCCAAATACCCTATTTAAAGGAGGTTAGTTATGGATGCAGTAGAACCTGTGAAATTAAGGATCCTCACCATCAGAGACCTTGATGCAGTAACAGAGATTGACTATTCACTCCTTGGCAAAAGAAGGAGGGAATATTGGGCTACAAGGCTTGAATATGCAGAGACATCCGGGATCCCCTCTCTCGCAGCAGAGGTCAATGGAAACCTGATAGGCTTTATACTGGGGAGCGCCAGCGGCTGGGAATATGGGATACCAGAGAATGTGGCGTGGATAGATACCCTGGGTGTCAAAAAAGAGTATCAGAGAAAAGGCATTGCGAGGATGTTATTTGTGGAGATGCTCTCCATGTTCAAGAAGGTAGGTGTTGACACAGTCTATGTATTTGTTAACTGGAAAGACCAGGACCTGCTACAATTTTTCGAGAAGATGGGCTTTAAAAAAGGTGATATGATAAATTTGGAGCTAAAGATATAAATTATCAGACTCCATTATCATGGTCTCATTCATAAGTTTTTTATGTATAAGAGACTTGGGGACAAGGTTGAATAAATTTCCTCTACCACTTAATTATCATGTTTGTTAATAACAAATCTTTTAGAGGTGTCTATGATAGATTTTGAACAAGGCACAAAACAGATGGACATACCGGAGATACTATACCGCCTTTTCTATCCCCGTCGAGAATTCATAGGAGATAGTGAATCCCCGAAGGCAATGAACCATTTTATAGCTGTAGATGATGGGATTAAGATTGGTTGCCGCTTCTATCCATCCCAAGAAAATGGACCCAATATACTGTATTTTCACGGTAATGGAGAGACTGCCTTTGATTATGACTACGTTGCACCCCTATACCAGAAAAGGGGCATAAACCTATTTGTTGCAGACTACAGGGGCTATGGTGCCAGCGACGGCCACCCAACATGCACCCACATAATAAAAGACAGCCAACCTATATTCCATGGCTTTAAGGCATTTATAAGAGAACAAGGGTATTCAGGCAGGCTCTTTGTCATGGGCAGGTCTTTAGGGAGTGCCCCTGCCATAGATGTGGCATATCACAATCAAAAAGACCTGACAGGCCTCATAATAGAGAGCGGCTTTGCCATTGCAAGGAACCAGTTAGGTCGTCTCGGTGTGGCTCATCTATTTCAGGGCATTGAAAACCCCCTGGGGTTTGGAAATGACATTAAAATAAGGGAGATAACCATACCAACCCTAATCATCCATGGTGAGGATGACTATATAATACCGGCCAGTGAGGGGAGGGCCCTATATGCCCTTTCAGGCTCGAAAGAGAAATATTCCCTTTTTATCCCTGATGCAGGACACAATGACCTAATGGCCCTGGGCATGCACGAATACATGAAGGCAGTGGAGGATTTTACAAAGAGACAGGGCTAATCTTTCTCTGTCCTGCCTGACCTGATAAGCATCTCTTTCATCATCTCTGTAAATTTAAGATTGGCTAACAAATCCTCAAGGTTTATATGCATACGGTATCTCCAGCGATGATATGGGTCTGCAGGGTTGTTTATCTGCTCTAAACAAGGGTCTTTGGACCCCCTCAAGGCAGGACTCATACAAAGCAGGTCCTGGATGGGGAATATGGCAAACATGGATGGTGATTCAAGGTGCTGCATAATAATCTCCTGGCATATCTCTGGCGTGCACTCCTTCGGGGCATGGCCATTATGACCGAGGATAGACCTGTAGTAACGGCTGGTCCTTTCCGGGTTTTCCTGCCACCACCCCCTTAATGTTGACATATCATGGCTTGAGGTGGTGCATACCGTAAGATAATGATAATCCCAGGGATAACCGAACTCCCTGTCAGGCTCTTTTGGCATCCTCTGTATACGTAGACCAAGTATGCACAGCTCCTCCATGACAGGGGGGACACAGTCCGGTATCATACCCAGGTCTTCGCCGCATATAAGCATTGGTGATGCTGCCTTTAACACAGGGAGTTTTTTCATTGCACTGCTACGCCATAGTCCATCCTGGCGATGATAGAAATAGTCATTATAAAGGTGGATAAGCCTTTCTTTAATCCTGTCTTCGAGGCATGTAAATGATACGGTGTGCATCATATTTATCCTGAAATGAAACCCATTGCCATCTTTCTCCCTTATCATGATAATATTGGATATAAGCCTAAAAAGGCCATCTCTTAAAATAGCCTTTTTTCTTCTATCCTCATCCTGGTTCTCATGGAGGGATGCAAGATATGCCTCAACCCTGGCCTGAGTGGAAAACTCTGGTCTTAATTTGAAAAAACCCTGGCCTTTCTCCTCAAGGAATACATCTAAGGCATATCCTCCATATTCGCCAAATACCTCATCTATATACCATAAAGGTATATAAGGCTCGCAGAGTCGGTCTATATCTGTTATACCTTCTCTTTCCAGCTCTTCCTTTGTTATGGGTATGGCAGGGTTGAATCTGCCCATCAACCCGGAAAACATCTCCTTTGGTATCTCCCATATCCTGAAAAAACCCAGGATATGGTCAATGCGGACCATCTGGAAATAATGGGACATCTTCTCGAGGCGGCTCCGCCACCATTTATAATCATCCTTTTCCATAAACCCCCAGTTATAAGTGGGGAAGCCCCAGTTCTGACCATGGTCAGAAAATGGGTCTGGTGGGGCACCGCTTGAACTGTCCATATGGAATATCTCAGGCATAACCCAGCAATCATGGCTCTCAGGGTGAACGCCGATAGGGATATCCCCCTTTAATGCAATACCCCTATCCTTGGCATATAAAGAGGCATCTATAAGCTGCAGATGGAGGTGATACTGGATAAAGTAATAAAAACATATATCTTCAAAATACTCGCTCCCTGGTGCCACAAGGGCATCTATATCCTCTTTTCTTACCCTCTTTAATCTACCCCATTTATTGAAATCACCTGTCTTGTTCCTATCCCTTAAGGCACAAAAAAGGGAATAGGATTTGAGCCAGAATGCATTTTCATGGAAAAAGTCTTGAAAAGACTTTGATTTCAGAAAATCATCCCTCTGTTTATTAAAGATCCTCCTGGCAAGGTCAAGCTTAGCCCTCATCACATCTTCATACTCTAAGGACTCAGCACTGTTAAGTCTGTCCCTTAAGTAATCGAGCTCCCTTTTTATATCCTCTGGGATACCCCCTATGGCATCTAAGTTTAGATACAATGGATGGAGCGCAAAAACAGAGATACACGAATAGGGATATGCATCCATCCAGCTATGTTGCCTTGTTGTATCGTTTACTGGCAGTATCTGGATAACCTTGAGGCCTGCTTTTGATGCCCAGTCTGCAAGAAGTTTTAGGTCGGTAAACTCACCGGTGCCGAGGCTGTTTTTGCTCCTCAATGAAAACACAGGTACGGCAACCCCTGCACCCCTCCAGAATACCTTGCATCGGAATAGATTGTCATTTACAAAAATATAATCCCCCTTTAATGGGGATATACGCCTGTTTTCGCCCTCCTCCCAGAGGACCTTGCCCTCTCCTCCATCCTTTATTATATATTTATACTCTATCAACCCTATGTCCCTGTCTATGGATAACCCTATTGACCATGTGCCGCCAGAGTCTCTCTCCATCTCCTTTGCCTTAGAGATATCCCAGTTCCCAAGCTCGGGGGTATTGCCTGAAATAAATACACCTTTGTTTTGTGATACCCATGGTGCAGAGACCTTAAGTCTTATAAGCACCTTTGCATCCCCTGCCTCCATGTATATGTCTTCTGTCTTATTTTCTTCCTTCACATTATCTCTAAAGATAATTTGGGTAAAAAATGATGTAAAAAACAGGGTTGATGGGTCAGAGAGGTCAAGCCATGTATCGCTTATAGTAATCTCTCCCCCATTGCCTCTCGCTAAGGGATCTATTGAGATCCTCCTCTTGCCTGCACCGTCCTGTATTGTTAAATCGTTGTTGTTATCTTTTATGGCATATGAATAGACAATTTCTTCTCCCTTATGACCGTCAAACTCTATATCCTTTGTCCAGATATAGCCCTCTGTGTATCCCATCTTTATCATGATGGGCTGGTTGTATCCTGAACTATTTACTTCCATATTGGGGAGGACAAGATAGGCATCCTGACCCCATTTGGTTTTACATAAAAGGTTGAATACTATCTTCATTTTTTATCCTTATTCTCCACAATAAGTCTCCTCCTTACCTCCCTCCTTCTCTCCCTGGGCAGGGTAATAGTTACCTCTGTCCCCTGGTCTGGTATTGAATAAACATCTATTGAGCCTTTATGCTCGTTTACAATCCTCCTTGCCATGGTTAAGCCCAGACCGAGGCTATTGAACTTTGTGGTAAAAAATGGGTCAAAGATAAAGGGAAGGGATTCGGGCCCAATACCACAGCCATCATCCTTTACCTTTATTATTATACGATCTCCTTCTATTTTACTTGACAGAAATACCTTACCATTATCCTTTATTGCCTCCAGGCTGTTTTTAACTATACATGATATGGCAAGGGCGACAAGTTCAGGGTCACAATAAAATTCCTCCACTGGTAGGGTTTTAGCATCAGGAAATATGATTTTTGGCATATCTCCCTTATTTTGCCTTTCCAGGAGATACATTAATCTCTCAAATATATTGCCCAGTGTGGCACTGGAAAAACGACCATGATGGACCTTTGCCAGCTCCACAAGCCTGTCAATGAGATACTCGAGCCTCTTTGCCTCGTTATGGATTATCTCAATATATCTGGCATATTCCTTTGGGGATACCTGTGCCTTGGCGAGTCTCAAGGCAAATCCGCCTATAGAGACAATCGGGTTTCTTATCTGATGGGATATCTGGTCAGTTATTATCTCAAGACCCATTGCCCTTTCAGGTCTCTGACACTCCTTCTCCATCTTTTTCAGGAGGGATATATCCTGTATTGCAAATATTAAAAGGTCATACCCCATCTCATTGTCGCTATATAATGATGTGGAGATATGGACAAATATGGTGGCACCACTTCCTTTTCTCAAGAGCGCCTCACCCTCAAATCCATTTCCCTTGAGGGTAAGGTTTAGTATGTTGGGATAAAAGATCTCTATATCATCAGGGAGAAAAAGGGACTCCATATTTTGACCTATAAGGGGCATATCCTCGTATTCAAGCATCCTTACGGCGAGCCTGTTGGTGAAAAGTATGGTCCCTCGCCTGTCTGTAAGAATTATGCCTGTCTTTATAAAATCAATGAGTTTTTGGCTTAGACCCTCTGATATCTCTACAGTTTTAATTTTCCATCACCTTATTATAGATTTTATCCATCCACCCATGATACCTAAACAGGTTCAATGGATTGTTTAAACCTGTCATATATTCTAATATAGGTGACGGATTTTTTCAGCAGATTTATTTTTGTTGTAAATTTTTTTTAAATATGAAAGGATTGTATATGACAAAGATAATAATACTGAGCCTCATGGTCCTGATAACCATATTGGGGTGCTGACCTTTAAGATAAAAGGGCAGTTGCCTCTGATTGATAAACCCTTTGCACAACTCTTGGGTTTTTCTGCTAATAAAAAATTTCACAAGCAAACAAGGTTATACCCAAAATCCTGCTTGACAAAAAACTAAGTGAATTGCTATATTTAAACAAGGATGCAGAAAAAACTCATGCCCTTTTAAAATTTAAAAAGGGCTTTTTTATATTCTGGAGATAACATGAGCATAAAAAATTATAGTGAAATTAAACACTTAATAGATATGGGCATGGAAAAGGGTTATCTCACACCAGATGAGATAAACGATGTCCTGCCCCAAAACATATTCTCACCGGAAGACATAGAGGATATCTTTGATTTTCTTTCAGAATCCAATATCGATATAGTAGAAACAATAAAAGAAAAGGTAGAGGTGCCAGAGGAGACTACCCATGAATGGACAGAGACCGAAAAGTTTCCCTCCGAGAGGACAGACAACATCATATGGTCATATCTTAAGGATATTGGTAAGGTCTCTCTCTTGACATCTGATGAGGAATATACAATAGCAAAAAAGATAGAGGAAGGTGAAAGGAGTATAAGAAAACTACTCTTTGACCTCCCCCAGGCTATAAAAGAATTACAGGAGATAGGCGCACAGTTAAAAAAAGAAAATCTGAATATCATAGATATACTCAAGAATATAGACGAGATGAACTATACAAAAAAGGATGAGGAGAAATACAAAAAAAGGACCATTACATTAATCAACAACGTCAAAAACCTCTTTGAAAAAAAAGAGGAACTCAAAAAGGCCATATCTAAATCTGAGGCTGGGCAGAAGAAACAATATGAAAAGAAATTAAAGGCGCTGGAGGCCAAGATTGATGAGAACCTGCTGAATTTGAGCCTCAACAAAAAAGTCCTTGAGGAGATAATAAAAAAGGTATCCAGGCAGATTGATTTCCTTGATGAACAAGAGGCAGATACTGTAAGGAAAAAATTGAAAGAGATAGCAGCCATAGAGAACGGGCTCAAGGCTGTAAAGAATAGGCTCATACAGGCAAACCTGAGGCTCGTTATAAATATAGCCAAGAAATATCTCAACAGAGGCCTCTCATTCCTTGACCTTATACAGGAAGGTAATATGGGGCTTATGAAGGCTGCAGAGAAATACGACTATCAGAAGGGTTATAAATTCTCCACATACTCTACATGGTGGATCAGGCAGGCAATAACAAGGGCAATAGCAGATTATGCAAGGACAATCAGGGTCCCTGTCCATGTCCTTGAGACCATGAACAAGATAACAAAGGTTACCATCTCCCTATTTCAGGAACTGGGGAGGGAGCCAAGCCTGGAGGAGATATCAGTAAAGGCAGGACTTCCTGTAGAGAAGGTCCGCAAGATCATGAAGGTATCCAATGAGCCTATATCCATAGAGACACCCATAGGGGATGACGAATCAAAGCTCGGTGACTTCATAGCAGACCCCAAGTCACCTTCACCCTTTACAGAGCTTGTTACAATCTCTTTGAAAGAGGAGATATCAAAGGTCCTCTCCACACTTACCCCAAGAGAGGAAAAGGTGATTAGGATGAGGCTGGGTATAGGTGAAAAGACAGATTATACCCTTGAAGAGGTAGGAGAGGTATTCGGGCTCACAAGGGAGAGGATAAGGCAGATAGAGGCCAAGGCCTTAAGAAAGCTTAAACACCCCTCAAGGCGCAAGAGACTTGAAAGCTTCCTTGAATAGTAGATAGTCATTTTTAATTTTTTCCGTTAAAACGAATAAATAGAAAACGGGGCAGCATGTTTTTAGCATGCTTGCCCCTTTGTTGTTTTTATGAAAGCCTGAAGAATCTAACGGTCTCGTCGAGTTTGGTTGCTATCCTTGATAGACCCACTGCTGCCTGGGCTGTCTCCTGGGAGCTTGCAGTGGTATCCCTTGATGCATTGGCAATATCAACTATCTCTTTGCTTATCTGTTCAGATGTTGCCGACATCTCTTCTGTTGCAGAGGCAATCTGCTGCACCATAAGCTGGAGTTCATCTGAACTCTTGACAATTGCCTTTAATGCATCCCCTGCCTGGGTCGTGAGCTCCACACCTGACTGGACCTTTGTTGTTGCGCTGTCCATGATATCAACAGCCTTTGTGACCTCATTCTGTATGGCCTTTATCATATCCTCTATCTCAGAGGTTGCCTGTGCTGTCCTCTCTGCAAGCTTGCGGACCTCATCGGCAACAACAGCAAAGCCCCTCCCCTGTTCACCGGCACGGGCTGCCTCTATTGCAGCATTCAGGGCAAGGAGGTTTGTCTGGTCTGCAATATCATTTATAACGCTTACAATCTCGCCGATATGGACTGACCTCTCACCGAGAGACTTGACAAATTTTGCAGATTCATTGACTGTTTCATCTATCTCTCTAACCTCGCTTACAGACTTTTCTACTATGCTGTTACCATGCTGGGCAGTGTCTACGGCCCTCTTTGCAGATTCCGCTATACTTGCCGTGTTCTTTGCCACATCTACAACGGTCTGCGACATCTCCTCGCTTGCTGTGGCCACAGAATTGGCCCTGGACGAGGAACTCTCTGCTGTCCTGGACATCTCCTCGGCAATGGATGACAGTTGTGTTGCCGAGGATGTAAGGGAGTGGACGCTGGTTATAATCTCATTGAAGACGTTTTTGAGATTTGTATTTAAGGCATCCATGGCCCTGGCAATAACACCGAGTTCATCACCCCTATTTATGGCATTCTGGGATATGGAGAATGTAAAGTCCCCCTTTGACATAAGCTCGAGTTGCTCTGCTGCCTTCTCAACAGGTGCCTTTATGCTTTTAGTGGTCTTCATGGACATAAATATACCTATAATTATGGACACAGCACCTACAATAAGGATTATTATGAGGAGCTTATTGCTATATGAGACCAGTCTCTTCACCTTTTCCTCGAGGAGTTTCTGTTGGTTTCTGATGATATTGTTTGCAGCCTCAACAAGTAGAGTTGTTGTCTGCCTGGTCTCGTTCATATAGAGCACCTGTGCCTCCTGCTTTTTCCCCTCGTTTACAAGCTGTATAATCTTATTGTTTATCTCAGCACCCTGGGTGACCGCATCCTTAAACCTCTTGAGAAGGTCTTTCTCCTCCTGGGTCTCCAGGAGCTTTTCGAGCTTTTCTACTGCCTCTTTATATTTTGGTCTTAATATGAGGATGCTATTTTTTTCCTCCTCCACTATCTCCGGTGTGGCAAAGGGCATAACAGCCACTGACCTCGTTATGCTGTCTATAGCATCCTTCATGTCATTTGCATACTTTATCTTTGGTTCATCAACGGTGATAAGTCTCGTAAGCATTGAATTGGTCATCGTGGAGTTGACAATAAAAAGCGCACATAGGATAATCATAAGAAAGATCAGCATCCCGAATCCAATACCCAATTTCTTACCAATTTTGACATTATCTAACTTCATAGCTCCTCCAGACAAAAAATTTTAGAGTATTTTCTGCAAAATGGTCCATCTTTATATTGCTTATATTTATTATCGAAAAAACTCGACAAGACTTAAGGCAAATGTGAGTAAATGAACAATAAAAATTTGAAAATGCTTTATTCAGTAAGTATATCACAACTCTGTTGAAGTTTAACCCTTGACAAGCTTTAGGGTTATCTGTAAAGATAACGAAAAAAGGTTAAATGGGATAGTGGATAGATCATCAGATAGGTTAAAAGAAAACCCAAGGGAACAGATAGGCTTTGCAGATATCATCCTTGACGAATCCCCTGTCTTTTTTGTGGCCATAGGAAGGGACGGAAAGACTATACGGATGAACACCACCATGCTAAAGGCCCTTGAATATACACCTGATGAGGTTGAAGATGTTGATTATCTTACAACCTTTGTCCCTGAGGAAGACCGTGAAGGTCTTATGAGGGTGTTTAAAAAGATAGTAGAACATGGTGAACAGACATTAAACGAGAACAGGGTTATAAGTAAGACCGGAAAGGTCTATTTTATTGAATGGCACGGAAAGCCTGTGTTTGGCCCTGATGGGTCATTTGATTTTTTTGTTGGGGTTGGTATCGACATCACAAAACGTAAGGACATGGAAAAGTCATTAACCCAGAGCCTTGAGAGGCTCCGCAGGTCTATAAGTGGTATAGTAGATGCCATAAGCATGACAGTGGAGATAAGGGACCCATATACTGCAGGCCACCAGAGACGGGTTGCCTGGCTCGCAAGGGCAATTGCCCAGGAGATGGGGCTTTCCAGTGAGATGGTAGAGGGTGTACGTACAGCAGACAGATCCATGACATAGATAAGATAGCTGTCCCGGCAGAGATATTGACGATGCCGAGAAAATTAACACCCATTGAGTTCAGTATAATAAAGACCCACCCGGAAATGGGCTATAATATCTTAAAAGATATAGATTTTCCGTATCCACTGGCAGATATAGTGTTACAGCATCATGAACGTCTTGATGGTTCAGGTTATCCAAAGGGGATAAAGGGGGATGAGATAATAATCGAGTCACGTATCTTAGCTGTGGCAGATGTGGTGGAGGCTATAGCATCCCACCGTCCTTATAGACCCGCCCAGGGTATAGACATTGCACTGGGGGAGATTGAGATAAATAAAGGCATATTATACGACGAAAAGGCAGTAGATGCATGTATAAGGCTGTTTAAAGAAAAGGGATTCAATTTTTGATAAAAAAAGCCAACCCGGTTAAGGGTTGGCTTTTTCATAGTCAAATCTATCCGTTTTAGAGGACCCTCTCCAGGTTAATGAGCTTTGAAGGGCTGAATTTATTGGCGCTGAAAAAGTGTATGAGCTTGGCATCGTCCCAGTCTACAAGGGTGTTTACCTTTTCAACCCCGAGCTTTTTAAGATGGGCCATATACTCGTTTATGAGTAGCTCACCTATGCCTTTCCTCTGATAATCCGGGTCAACACCTATTGTATCAAGGGTCGCCTTTTCCTGGGATATACCGAATTCACCTATGTAAAGCTCACCCATGACAAAGCCTACCACTGTCCCATCATCTGTCTCTGCAACTAAAGATGTGGGGACATAGTCCTTTGATTGGACAAACCTCTCAAACTTCAGCTTATAGTATTCAGGCCTTCTTTGTCCGAGGACTTTATGGTCAATCCTTACAATTGCATCAAAGTCTTCTGCCCTCATAAGCCTAATCTTAATGTTTGTCTCCATGGCACCCCCTCCTTTTATGTTTTATAGGAAGTGTAGCATCAGGGGCGTGTTTATGCAACCTCTTTTTCTTTTCCCTTCCTCACTATTGCCCTTTTGTCCTCAGGTATAGGAGGCGGGACAGGCTGACCAACAATCTTTGTCACAGCACCAAATCTCGGAGGGCATGCCTCAAGACATGTCCCACATTTAATGCACTTGTCCTGATTGATGATATGGACCATATTCTTTTTGCTGTCTATGGCCTCCACAGGACACCTTCTTGCACAGGTCATACATGCCTGACACTTTTCAGGGTCTATCCAGTATGATGGTATCTCGGCAAAGAGCCTCTCTATCTCCTCTTTGGTAAAGTAGTCCTTATGGATACTCATATCTTCATGGGGCGTATCGAGTCTCTTGGCAAGCTTTTCATTCATGGCCACCTTTATATAAGGGACAAGCCTGATTACCTCGGCAAGCCTTGCCTTCATCTGCGCCTCATCTATACCCTCTGCCTTACCCAGTGGGCCTACTTCCCTTATCTTCTTTGTAAAGTCATTCACATGCTCGACAAAGAGGTTTGCCTCAGCACCGGACATATACCTCATTCTCAATCTCTCAGGGTTAATCCCTATATATTCCAGGAGCCTTTTGCACAGGAGGACCATATTCTGGGTATGATAGTTACCGTGAGTAATATAGTTACACTCATTTAGATGACATGCACCGATGAAGACCCCATCCAGTCCGTTGGAGAAGGCCCTGAGCACAAAGGCGAGGTCCACTCTACCGGAACACATGACGCGTATAAGCCTTATTTCATTTGAATATTGCAGTCTGGAAACTCCAGCCAGGTCAGCTGCGCCGTAAGCTCACCAGTTGCATGCAAAGCCGAGTATTCTTGGTTTAAATTTAATGGCTGCGCTCATACCTTCTCATCTCCTTTTTTAAATTCTTGTTTTTAAATGTTTTTTTATGCATTTTGTGCCACCGCATCTATCTGTTTCATAATCTGTTCATCAGAGATAACTGCATCTACTTGAGCAATTAGTTCATCATCTGTATAGTGTTTCAGTTTTATGGCACCTGTTGGGCACTTGGAGTTGCAAAGTCCATCACCCTTACAGAGGACAGGGTTTACAACAGCCTTTTTACCGAGCCTTGTCTCTCTGAGCTCCAAAGCACCGTATGTACAGACCGCAACACATGCACCACATCCCATACACCTCTTCTCATCTACCTCGCAGACAGAACCCGATGCAGTTACCACATCATTTGATAAGAGGGTCAGGACCCTGCCTGCAGCACCATATGACTGGTTGATGGTCTCCTGCATGAATTTGGGGTAATGGGCAAGTCCACATAGAAATACGCCGTCTGTGGCAAACTCAACAGGTCTCAATTTCACATGGGCCTCTTTAAAGAAGCCATCAAGGCTCAATACTACCTTGAACTGATTTGCAATCTCCTTTGTGGATTCTGACGGGATAATGGCAGCAGCAAGGGAGACAATGTCTGCATCGAGCTCAAGTTTTTTATTGAGTATGTAGTCTGTTGCTGTGACCTTAAGGACAGACCTTCCGTCTTCTGCCTCGCCAGGCTCAACTGTAGGTTTGTCTTCAGGCTCATAGCGGATGAATCTTACATCCTTAGATGCTGCCTCACGATAGTAGTCCTCATTGAATCCATATGTCCTCATATCCCTGAACAGGATATAAACGTCTGCCTCAGGGTTTTTCTCCTTGAGCATGAGGGCATTCTTTATAGAGCCACTACAGCATATCCTGCTACAGTAGTTTCTGTCCTCATTCCTGCAACCCACGCACTGAATCATTACAATGCTCTGGGCGTTCATAACCAAATCATCCTCTTTTACTATCTTTTCTTCAAGCTCAAGGTTTGTAACAACCCTCTCGTCCTCGCCGTATAGGTATTCTGTTGGTTTGTATATATCTGCACCTATGGCAATGACAGTTGCACCGTGTTTTATCTCTACAGGCCCTCTGCTTGAATTGATCTTTGTCACGAAATTTCCAATATACCCTGTGGCTTCTGTAATTGTAGCCTCGGTGTATATATGGATTAACGGATGGCTATAAACTTTGCCAGTTAACTCTTTAAGGTATGCCTGGACATCTAAACCCTGGAGTGTTCTATAAACCTTTCTCGCATTACCACCGAGCTCTTTCTCTTTTTCTACAATAAAGACCTCATGCCCCTGATTGGCAATGGATAGGGCACAGTTCATTCCTGCCACACCGCCTCCTACAATAAGACAACGCTTATCAACAGGCAGGTCAAACTCCTGGAGCGGCTCGAGATGACATGCACGGGCTACAGACATCCTTATTAAATCATGGGCCTTCTTTGTTGCCTCTTCTTTTTCCTTTGAGTGGACCCATGAGTTATGCTCCCTGATATTGGCCATCTCATAATAATACTGGTTTATCCCTGCCTCCCTCAGTGTATCACGGAATAAAGGTTCCAGAGTCCTCGGTGAACATGCAGCCACAACAACCCTGTTGAGCCCTTTCTCCTTTATCATATCTGTTATCTCTTTAGCAGAGTTGGTGGCGCAGGAGAAGAGCTGCTCCTGGGCATATACAACATTGGGGAGGGTCTTACAGTATTCCACGGTCTCCGGGACATTGACTACCCTACCGATATTGGCTCCACAGTGACATACAAAAACACCTACCCTTGGTTCCTCTGAAGAGAGGTCCTGCTCTGGTGGATAAACCCTCTCCTTTGCCAGGTTGCCCCTTCTGTATTTTAATAGTTCCCCGACCTGAGAGCCTGCACCGCTTGCGCTAAAGACAGATTCTGGTATGTCAATGGGGCCCTGAAGTGCACCGCTTACAAAGATACCGGGGATATTGGTCTCCATAGGATTTGTAGGGTTTAGTTTACAAAAATTATGCTCATTGAGTTCTATGCCAAATTTTTTCACTATATCCTGGACATCAACAGGCGGGTTCATACCTACAGAGAGGACCACCATGTCGAACTCTTCCTCTTTTACACCCTCATCGGGGGTGGAATAACGGATCGTTACATTCTTTGTTACAGGGTCCTCTTTGACTATAGATACATAGCTCCTGAAGAAACGGATGCCAGGTAGCGCCTCTGTCCTCTGGAAATATCGCTCAAAGTCCTTTCCATATGACCTTATATCATTATGGAATATAGTACATTTTGCATCTGCATCGTGGTCTTTGGTAAGGATTACCTGTTTCTGTGTATATGTGCAGCAGACTGCCGAACAATAGCTGTTGCCACCCTCTATTACCTGCCTTGAACCGACACACTGGATCCAGGCAATATTGTGGGGGTGTTTTTTATCAGATGCCCTTAATATCTCACCTTGGTAGGGACCTGTAGAGCATAGGAGACGCTCATAGTCCATACTGGTTACCACATTCTTGAATTCCCCATAACGATATTCCTTCATAACCTTTGGGTCAAAGGGTTCAAACCCAGGGGATAGTATGATAGCCCCTACCCTTATGTTCATCTTCTGGGGTTTCTGTGTAAAGTCTATGGCATTGTTCTTACAGACTGCCTCACATATCCTGCATTTATCTTCCTTGAGATATAGACAGCTCTCATCTATGTATGCAATAAGGGGTATTGCCTGGGCAAAATAGATGTGCACTGCCTTGTTAAGGGATATCTCCTGATTATACTGGTCTGGATACTGGACAGGACAGTATTCAACACATGTTGTACAGCCTGTGCATTTATCCTCTTTTATATATCTCGGTTTTTTAATGAGTGTTACAAGAAAATCACCTACCTCACCCTCTACCTCATGGACCTCAGTATAGGTGAGAACCTCTATATTTGGATGCCGGCCGACCTCGACCAGTTTAGGTGCGAGAATTCACATTGAGCAGTCATTGGTGGGGAAGGTCTTATCAAGCTGGGCCATATGGCCACCTATACTCGGGGCCTTTTCAATCAGGTATACCTTGAAACCAGCTGCAGCAAGGTCCAAGGATGCCTGAATGCCGCTGATACCTCCACCAACAACCATGACATCCCCAAAATTGTCTTTGCCGAGTCTCTGTCTTAATTGTTGAATGTTCTCTTTGAGCGATATTACGTTTTCCACTTTCTATCACCTCATTATTTTTTTTGTGCCTGTCTCCATATGAAAAGGCCTTTTCAATTCTGATTATAGCCAAGCCTCTCAGGGTGGGAATACACAGACAGGCGATTACCGCGCACCCTCCCTACGAGGGCAATGCCCAGCTCATTGGCAAGGTTTACTGCACTACCTGTTGGCGAGTGTCGCGAGACTATAACAGGGACCCCCATCCTGGCTGCCTTGAGAAGCATCTCTGAAGAGATACGGCCTGTGCTTAATAGCACACAGTCATTTGATGAGAACCCTTTAAACAGGCATTCACCCTGAATTTTGTCTATGGTATTATGTCTCCCAATATCCTCCGCCACTATGAGTACCTTGTTTCTATCGGCAAGGGCAGATGCATGGACGCCACCACTGGTCCGGTAGAGGTCCATATGTTCCTGGAGTTGCTTCATAAGTGAGATTATCTCCAGTGGTGTTGTCTCAAAGTCTGATTCTACCCTCTGACCATAGGTTGTAAAGGATGGACCGCCACCACAGCCTGATGTAAGCCTCTTGCGTGTGGGCAACTTAAAATCTTGGACTTTCAGTCTCACATCAACCTCTGTCTCTGCATCGCAGACCCTCATCATCATTACATCATCCATCCCTGATATAATCCCTTCTGAATAGAGAAAACCAATAACAAGAAAATTCAGTTTACTCGGTGTGCACAGGATTGTTACAAACTCCTGCTGATTTATATATATGGTCAACTCTCTCTCAATGGGGACACGGGCATCTACTGTTGCCCATCCCTCTTCAGAAAAACGGCTACATTTTATCTCAAAAGAGACGTCTCTCGGGGATGTTTCACCAGCAGTTCCCTGCATATATCCTACCTTTATGTAACTTCCTGGAATATCTCCGTGATATCCTTAACCTCTATATCGTCTGCATGGTTCAAAACAAGCCTGCTATCCTCAAGGGCTGTTATGCAGTATGGACATGCCGTGGCCAAGACCCGGGCTCCAAGTTCTATTGCCTGTTCCACCCTTATATTTGAGAATCTCTCATGCTTTTCTGTCTCTGCCCAGACCCTGCCTCCTCCCATACCACAGCAGAGGCTATCCTCTCTTGCCTCTGGCAGTTCTTTCAGCTCCACCCCTGGTATATTTTTCAGCGTCTCCCTTGGCTCATCGTATACCTTGTTGTGTCTACCCAGGTAACATGGGTCATGGTATGCTATCTTCTGGCTGTATTCTTTGGAGACCTCAATCCTGCCTTCCTTCACAAGCTCAA
>JAKPCK010000155.1 GCA_029553295.1 Deltaproteobacteria bacterium
TGGGCGCTATCCTTGTAATCTTATTTATGATTATTTACTACAGGTTTTCCGGTGTTATTGCAGTCATAGCCCTTTTCCTGAACCTCCTTTATCTCCTTGGTGCATTTACTGCACTCAAGGCTACCATGACCCTCCCTGGTATAGCAGGTATTATACTTACCATGGGTATGGGTGTTGATTCCAATATCCTCATATTTGAGAGGATAAGGGAAGAACTGATACTTGGAAAGACTGTAAGGGCAGCTATAGACAGCGGCTATGAAAAGGCATGGGTAACCATTTTCGATTCCCACATAACAACCCTTATAACCACTTTCATACTATTTATATTTGGTACAGGTCCAATAAAGGGTTTTGCCGTTACACTGAGTATCGGTATTATAGTAAACCTGTTTACAGCAGTATTCGGCTCAAAGGCTGTTTTTGACTGGATTCTTTTAAAGTATAAACCGAGGAGTCTTAGTATTTAATGAAATTTATCGAGATTGTAAAAGATACAAAGATAGACTTTGTAGGTCTTAGGAACAAGGCTTTTGTAGTATCTGCTATACTGTGTGCCCTTGGTATATTTGCTTTTATTATGGTTTCCCTGGGTAAGGCAAATCTCAGCGTGGATTTTACAGGGGGTGTCCAGATCCATGCAAGGTTTGAACAAAAGGTAGACATAGGTGCATTAAGGGGTGTCCTCCTAGCCGGAGGTATCAAAGATGTGCAGATACAGGAGATTAGTGGGACAAAAGAGTTTCTTATAAAAACAAAGGCCTCCGGTTCAGCAGAACAGGATATACAAAAAACCATTGATGCCATAATAAAAAAAGAGATGGGTGATAAAGGCTTTCAGATACTGGCAAGCAATATGGTGGGGGCAACAGTGGGAAAGGCCCTAAAAAGGGATGCACTAATAGCAATGGTCATATCTTTCATATGTATAATCATCTATATAGCCTGGCGGTTTACCTTGATATTTGGTCTTGCTGCCACCCTGGCAACATTCCACGATGTCCTTTCCCTTCTCGGGGTTTTTTATCTCTTTAATATGGAGATGAATATTTTATTTATTACAGCCCTCCTGACAATAGCGGGTTATTCCCTTACAGATACTGTGGTTGTCTTTGATAGGATAAGGGAGAATATGTCTAAGATGAAATCCAAGAAAGACTTTGCCGATGTAATCAATAAGAGCATAAACAGTGTTTTAAGCAGGACCCTTATTACATCCATTACCACACTCCTTGCTGTTGGTGCGATCCTTTTTCTTGGTGGCAAAACACTTTTTGACTTTTCCTTTGCCCTTTTTATAGGCGTTTTGATAGGCACATACTCATCAGTATTTGTAGCAAGCCCACTTGTATACCTTTGGAGAAAAAAGGCGCGTTAACTATGGCATGCTAAATATAGTGTATTGTTTTTGATGAAAGATGCAGTCAAGACTCGAAGAGGTCCTCAGGGATAAAGAAAGGGAATTTAAGCTATATCAGAGGTTTTTGCAGCTTAAAAAATTCTGCGAAGACTATGTCTTTCCTTCCTCAAGCCTTCCGTTAAAACAACACATAGAAGACCTTACAAAAATGGTTGAACGTATCCTCCCTGACCCAAAGGACAGGACAGAGGAGATGTTCTCAGGGGAGATCTTCACACTTTTAGGTATTATCTATCTCCATGATATAGACAAGGTAAAGGATTATAGATGGAAGTCCGATGGCCTCATGATGAGTAACATATTCAACTACAATCAGAGCCTCCTCCATCGTTATGGACTTAAGATACCTGAGATGGCCATGGAGGTGATAAATTACTTCTCCTTTTCCAACAAGATAAAAAAGTTACCCATCGAGCTGGAGATTACAGAAGACAATAAAAAGGCCGTTATAAGGAATACGAAGGTTATAGGACATATCTTCAATTTTGCCCATCTCCTCCTCGATATCTTCTTTTCTGATATAAAATTTTCAAAACTCAGGAGATTTAACGACTCAAAGGTTTATCTAAGAAAGGATGATGTTAACCTGGATATAGATAATAGAGAGGGCACAATAACAATAAATTATACAGCTAAATTTCCCTATGAGATGCATATGCTTGATAATGCAAGAGGTCTTCTGGAGGATATGTTCTATCTCTTTAAAGACAATGTTAATGGTAAACTCGGGATGAATTACAGAGAGATAATATGGGATATCAGGAATGATTTTAATTATGAGGTAGATTTATTTGAGATACCAAAATTTTCGCCTTACAATGAATATGAATTGCCCCCGGTAGAGAGGTGGGAAAAGGCATCCATGATATTGGACAGACTATTTAACACAGGCACGGCCATTGTTGTAGGGGGTGAGTCCACAGGAAAGACCACAATCTTAAAGTCCTTTGTAATCCCACAGCTTTCCATGACAAACAGGAATGTATTTTACTGTGAGATGTGGGAGAGGCCTGTTAGCGAGGCAAGGGATATAATATGCAAAAAATATAAATCATTCAGTCAGACAGGACTCGATATCATCTCGCTATGCAAAAGGCTTCTTGAGGATGAACCATGCTATTTTATCCTTGATAACTGTGAGAGATACGCTCACATAACCAAGGGCGAACAAGAAAAATTTGAAAGATTCATAAAATTCTGTCTAGAACAGGAAAATATATTCATTATAGCCTCCGGAGACAAGGATTCGTTCTTTGAATGGTTTTTACCCTTTAAGGGGACAGATATTTCTTCCATCTGTGAGGTAAAACCTATAAGGGGTGAGGTTGTGAAGGAGGCCTATGAAGGTGAAAGGGTGTTATGGGATACTGACCAGTCCTATAAACCAATAGAACTTGCCATGATAAGGGCAAGGATGAGCCCTGAAAAGGTACTTGCAGATATATTAAAGGATATGATGGAAGACATGGAGTTCAGGGGCCTTATGGCTGTTTTTGTAGATAAGAAAGAGAAGGTCATAAAGAGGTTCTCTGTAGAGGATCTCTATTGCTGGACATCCATGTCAAAGAAAAGAATTACCGGGTATATAAATGCCCTGAAGGAAAGGGATATAATTATAGAGACAGAGTCCCTGGGTAATCTATATTACCATCTTTCAGGCAGATATCTTATTGAACCGCTTTATAATATCCTTAAACTCGATGAATTTGAAGAGAAAAAAAGGATAAGGAATTATCTGAAGAATTCTATTGTCAACAGAACATTCCTTGAAAAGCATGACCTTGAGACCATAAAAAAATGGAAAGACCATATGGTTTTTACAAGAGAGGAATCAGGTGTCATCTTGGCAAGCCTTATTATGCAATCTATGGATTATGCAGATTTTTTTGAAAAGGCAATGGCTGACGGAAAAGGCATTGATATACAGCCTTTGCTTCAGATACTCTATGTTGACGATGCTACAAAGAGGGCTAAAGCAATTGAGGTCTTGACAGGGATAAAAGATAAAGACATGATAAATCCCCTGCTGATTCATCTTAAAAATGAAGATGTCCCGGAGATAAAAGATTTATTGATAAAGGGTATATGTATGACAAAGAGGAAAAGGGCAATCCTTGCCATAGTCAATACCCTAAATGAGATAGGTGATAAAAGCCTGCTCTTAAAGGCTATAGATTTCTTTTATTACCTCTTTGATGGCAATGCAAGACAGCTTCTTGTAGAGATAAAAGAAAAAGAAGATGACCCTGTAGTGCTTTCCAGGATTGAAGACATCCTATCCAAGATTTAGTAGACCATAGAATACAGTGTATAGACGGATAGATCTATAAAACTCAAAACCCCTCTTTAGTGGGAGGGAGCACCCCAGAGTAATACGCAGGTCTTATTTATAGAATCTCTCCAGCCCATTCATATATGGTCGCAGCACCTCAGGCACTGTTATTGAACCATCCTGGTTCTGATAGTTTTCAAGGACAGCCATTACTGTCCTGCCTATAGCAAGCCCAGAGCCATTTAGTGTGTGGACAAATTCATTTTTGCCGTTTGTTTTTTTGTACCTTATCATTGCCCTTCTTGCCTGAAATGCCTCAAAATTACTGCATGAGGATATCTCCCTGTATATATTCTGTCCTGGTAGCCATACCTCTATATCATAGGTTTTTGCCGATGAAAAACCAAGATCGCCTGTGCATAGAAGGGATACCCTGTAGTGGATATTCAGCCTCCTTAGCACATCCTCTGCATCGAGGAGGAGACCTTCGAGTTCATCATAGGATGTCTCAGGCAGGCTGAATTTTACGAGTTCTACCTTGTTGAACTGATGCTGTCTTGTGAGCCCTCTTGTATCTTTACCATGGGCGCCAGCCTCTTTTCTAAAACAGGGTGTATAGGCAACAAACTTAATAGGGAGTTCATCCTCTATGAGTATCTCATTGCTGTATATATTGGTTACAGGGACCTCTGCAGTAGGAATGAGGAAATAGTCTATACCATCGAGTCTGAATAGCTCATCCTCGAACTTGGGCAACTGGCCTGTGCCGGTCATAGTCTGCCTGTTTACCATAAATGGAGGGAGGACCTCGGTATAGCCATGTTCCCTTGTGTGGAGGTCGAGCATGAAATTTATAAGTGCCCTTTCAAGCTGTGCCCCAAAGGATTTGTAAAGGGTAAACCTGGAGCCTGTTATCTTTGCAGCCCTTTTAAAGTCCAGTATATCAAGCCTCTCACCGATATCCCAGTGGGGCAGGGGCTCAAAATCAAAGGCAGGTTTTTCACCCCATATCCTCACGACCTTATTGTCTTCCTCTGTTGTGCCTTCAGGGACAGAGGTATGGGGTATATTAGGTATTATTAGCATCATATCATCCCATTGTTTTTCTGTCTGTCTTAACTCCTGGTCAAGCTCTCCAATCCTTTTGCCTATATCCTTAAGATGAGTGATATAATCTTTTGTGTCTGACCCTGCTTTTTTCAGTCTGGCTATATCGTCGGATAATTTGTTTTTTTCATTTTTTAATCTCTCTGTCTCCTTGATAAGCATCCTTCTTTTTTCATCTACCTTTAACAAGGCCTCTACATCAAAGCTTACACCTCTTTTTCTAAGGCTTTCGTTTAAAAGCTCTGTCCTTTCCCTTATAATCTTGGAATCAAGCATCTACTCCTCCATTAAATCATTATTATAAGTTAATGGCCTGTATGTATATATCAAACCTTTTAAGGTATAGACAGGCCTCCCTTCTATTAATATCTGAACTGCCTTGGCATTACCTGTATTTGAAATAAGCGTGTTTATTATGGAATATAATGCTGTAATCTCCTGTGATGGTTCTTTAATCTCCTTTATCAGGTGGTCTGAGAGATTTGTATATATTATGCCGTTGGAATCCATTGTATAATCGTATAACTCCAGTCTTTCAGGTATCGCCTTTTCATCCTTCATGGCCTTCATCATTATATCTATCTTCATCCTGTCGGACATATTGTTTTTTATCTCAATGGTTTTTTTAGTAAGTCTAAATTTGGAGACAGGATAGAAAATATTTAGCTCGCTTACTTTAGCTGTCTCAGGGGTGGCAATAATCCTGGGTCTTTTAAGAAATCTGTAATACGCACCTATCAAGAATAGCACTATGATGAATATTACAGCGAAGATAATTATTTTTTTTCTTTTACCTTTTTCCTCTTCCTCTAAATAGACCTGTGGCATATTATATCAGGCAATATCTTTTTTATCATAGAGCTCTAAAAATTCTTTTGAAAGCATTACCCTGAATAGAGGGTATATGGCAGAATATCTATATGCATCCATAAAGGATTTATGTATATTTATGTCATATGCTGCGCTCAAATCTTCAAGGATTATAGTATAAAAATCATGGCATACAGCATCAAAGGCAGTGGCAAGGACGCAGAAGTGTGTGTTCACCCCACCTATAAGAACAGTATCTATGTCCCATGTCCTGAGTGTCTGGTCGAGGTCTGTCTTAAAAAATGCGCTGAATCTCCTTTTTTCAAGGATTACATCCCCTTCCTGAGGCTCGAGCTCTTCCAAAGGCAGTGTATCCTTGGTCCCCCTTAAGGCATGGGGTTTCATCCTCCCTTTAAATATAAAATCTTCCTTCAAAAAACTGTCACATGCAAATATAACGGGTATATCCTTACCCCTACAGACCTTTAAAAACTCCCTTACAGGCCCTATTATCTTTTCCTCTTCTTTGTCACCTGTCTTTTCTTTTCTGTAATTGCCCTGGAGCATATCGACTATTATGACAGCAGGTCTCATGTTAAATCTCCTTTTTGATCCCTGAGAAATAATTCAACAAAGTTATTATATATACCAGAGGCAATCTCTTCTACACCCATATTTTTTATAGACGCTATCTTTTCCACTGTATATCTTACATAGGATGGCTCGTTTCTTTTGCCCCTGAATGGAACAGGGGTCAGAAACGGTGCATCGGTTTCTGAAAGGAGCCTGTCCAGAGGAATGTATTTCACAACATCCATTGATTGTTTTTTGTCACCATAGGTAATGGTCCCGGGGATGGATATATAAAAACCCATATCGAGAAACCTCTTTGCCGTTTCCCTGTCATAGGAATAGCAGTGGATAACGCCACCGTTATCCGTGGAACTGGTTTCCTTGAGTATCTCCAGGGTCTTGTCCCTTGCCTGCCTTGAGTGGATTATTACAGGCATGTTTAGTTCCCTTGCCAGGTAAATCTGTTGGATAAAGGCATTGATTTGTATATCCTGGGGTGAGTAATTCTTGAAAAAATCAAGACCTATCTCACCATAGCCAACTATCTTTTTGTTTCCCTGTATATAGTTCTTTATTTTTTTTGCTGTATCCTCATTAAACTGTTCACTGTTGTGGGGATGGATGCCTATCGCCCCATATATATTTTTATACCTTGCTGTAAGGTCACT
>JAKPCK010000122.1 GCA_029553295.1 Deltaproteobacteria bacterium
TGCCTTCTCAGGTGCTGGTGCTGCTGGTTTTGCCTTTTCCTGTGCAAAGGCAGGTGTCATGAAGACAATGCCAATAAGGATGGCTACTACGATTGTTAAAACCTTTTTCATCTTACTACCTCCTGTTTAGATTTTAATTGCATTATGCCTTTTTTTATGCATTTACCGTGCCAAAAAAATAACATATTAAAAATAAAGGGAATTTTGTTTTTTGGAATCATTCTGGGTCAGAGAACATTCGTTAATTAACGAAATAAAACCTTTTTGTTCGTTGATTAAAAAATCTCACCCTTTTCCTTCATCTTTTTAATCTTAAACCAGAGCTTGTCGTAGGACATATTGAGTAGTTTTGCAGCCATGGAGATCTTGCCCTCAGCCTTGTTTAAAGCCTTTTTTATGAGTTCCTTCTCTATTGTGTCAAAGTCTATCCCCTCATCGGGTATATCTATCTCATTGGGCGTACCTTTTGTGGTCCCCTGGTGCACCTCATCAGGGATATGGTCAACATCTATAAGACTGCCTTCGCAGAGTATATATGCCCTCTCTATTATAGATTCCAGTTGCCTGACATTACCTGGCCATGAGTAATTCATGAGCAGTTTTAGGGCATCATTGGACAGGGCCTTATTCATGCCATGGGTATTATTTAGTTTTTTCATAAAGTGTTCTACCAGTAGGGGTATGTCTGTAGCCCTCTCTCTCAATGGTGGGATGGTGAAGGCAATGACATTTAACCGGTAGTAGAGGTCTTCCCTGAAATTCCCTTTTTTTATCTCTTCATCGAGTTTTTTGTTTGTGGCGGTTATAATCCTCACATCGAGCTTTATCGTCTCCTTGCCACCAAGCCTCCTTATCTCTTTTTCCTGTATTGCCCGAAGGAGTTTTGCCTGTGTCCCGGGCTTTAGATCGCCTATCTCGTCAAGGAAGAGGGTGCTGCCGTTTGCCTGTTCGAAAAGACCTGTGTATCTCGTAAGGGCGCCGGTAAATGCCCCTTTTTCATAGCCAAAGAGCTCGCTCTCCAGTAGTGTCTCGGGTATGGCAGCGCAGTTTATGGCAAAGAAAGGCTTGTCTCTCCTGGGGCTGTTATAGTGTATGCTCTTGGCAAACAACTCCTTTCCTGTCCCGCTCTCTCCATAGATTATGACCGTTGAATTTGTAGGTGCAACCCTTCTCACTATCCTGAAAAGCTCCTCCATCCTCTTGTGGACACCTATTATATTATCGAGGTGGAACCTATCAATAAGCTGGTCTTTCAGCATTAAGTTGTCCTTTATGAGCTCCACCTGTTTCATGGCATTATGGATGACTATCAAGAGCTGGTCTTTTTCAAAGGGTTTTTCAAGATAATAGAATGCCCCGAGCTTTGTCGCCTCAACAGCAGATGGTATTGAGCCAAAGGCTGTTATAATTATGACCTGGCATGGTCTGTTGATATTTTTTACCTCTTTAAGTATCTCTGTACCGTCTATATCAGGCAGCCGTAGGTCTGTAAGGACTATATCAAAGGCACTCCCTTTAACGAGTTCCAAGGCCTTCTTGCCTGAATCTGTATCCTCTACATAGAAACCCTCTTTTGTGAGTATGGTCTTGATTATCTCACGCTGATTATTGTCGTCTTCTACAAGAAGTATGCTTCCCCTGTTATATGTCATGATACGGCACCTTTATAGTAATGGATGTCCCCTTATCCTCTTCGCTTATGATAGTTATAGCCCCGCCGTGTTCCTCAACAAACCTCTTGGTTATGGTAAGCCCCAGGCCAACGCCAAATTTTTTTGTAGAATAATAAGGCTCAAATATCCTGTCCATCTCTGATGGAGGTATGCCTTTACCTGAATCTGATACCGTAATATAGCTATAGTCTCCATCTCTGCCGTATTCTATTGTTATCGTGCCTTCATCATCTGTGATTGCCTGGATTGCATTTATTATAAGGTTTATAAGGCACAGCCTCATGTATTCCCTGTCACAGTATATAGAGTCGTTACCGTCATTATTCACCACATTGATATAGATGCCTTTTCTTAGCTTGTCCTTAAGTATCTCTATAGCCTCTGATATGATTACCTCGACACTGACCCATTCCCTATTGAGGACAATGGGTCTACCCAGTAGAAGAAAATTGTGTATCAGCTCATTGACCCTGTATATCTCCTTTGTAATATTGTCCATGAGCTTAATGAGATCATTCTTGTCCACTATATCTGACTCGGATATTCTTTCCTTTATGTGGCCTATGGACAGGGATAAAAAATTCAATGGATTGCGTATCTCATGGGCGATACCCGATGAAAGCTGGCCTATTATGGAGAGCTGCTCTGACTTTTTCAGCTTCTCCTGGAGTTCCTCCCTCTCAGCGAGCTTTTCTACCATCTCGTTATAGCTCTCTATAAGTGTGCCTATCTCATCTTTTCTGTTTTTATTCCTTATCTTAACTAGTTCTCCTTGGGCAATCCTTTTACTGGCCTCTGCCACTTTTTTTATGGGTTCTGTGTATTTCTCTGCAATGAGGAGGCTTAAGACTATACCTATACTGAATGCAAAGAGCATGCTCAATATCCTCTTGATATGGTTTTTCCTCTGGAGCATCTTATAGTCGTCAAGGATCATATTTATGTGTATGTAGCCTATATTTTGACCCTTAATGGATACTGGCATAATCACATTATACAGCTTCTGCGTCTCTTTCTTGCTCTCCTCGCCCATCCTTGCCGTTATTATAAGGTCTTTCTTTCTCCCCTGTTTTTTCTCGGCTATCTTTTCCAGTGTCCCTATTTTTTTTGGGTTTGAGCTTGCTATAACCTCTGAATTGTCACTGATAATGGATATCTCACTGATACCTTTTTTGTTCAGCATATCAACATAGCTCTTGAGGCGCTCGGTAGTATTGCCTTTATATGTCAGTTCTTCTACGCTTATCTGTATCGCCTTTGTTATGTCGTCTATATTCTCTGTAACCTTTTCTATGACCATATCCTCTGTTCTCGAATATATGATTGTAAGGGAGCTTATGGAGACCAGAAGGAGAAAAAGAAGTATCAGGAGCAGTTGGGTCTTAAGCGAAAGGCTCCGGAAAAAATTTTTTAATCTTGAGATAATCTTTCTTTCAGACATATAAGCCTCGCAAGTATACTGTCCTTTAAGATGAGCGGGAAGATATCCCTAAGGGGCGGCCCGTTTTTTTTGCCTGTAAATATCACCCTTAGCAATATCATGGCCTCTTTCTTTGGGAGCCTGTATCTTGACCTAATCTCCTCCAGTATGTAATCAAAATCTAAGTTGGGGTAATCCTTGATGAGCCTTTCTATGCTATCTGCCATGTCTTTTATCCCATTACGCTGGGATATGTATGAAATACCATCCTCATCTATGGTTTTACCATCAAAAATAGTCAGAAGTTCCTTTAACTCTTTAATTGTCCTGGCGTTTTCCCTTAAGGCATCCACCCTCTGAGCATAATCAGGGCTTAGGCCTGCCTCATCAAGGAGTCTTTCAATGGGCATAGTTTTTATATGCTCCTTGTTCAACCACAGGAGCTTTTCTATATCGAAGATTGAGTCAGATGGAGAAAGGGAGCTGAGATCAAAGGTATCTATAAGCCCTTCTATAGTAAGGACCTCTTTTTCCATAGGCCTCCCTGTGGTGCCAAGATAGTTTATCAATGCCTCCCTTAAAATACCCATTGCCTTGAATTCCTTGATGCCTGTTACACCATGCCTCTTGCTCAAGGGCTTCTTGTCCTGGCCTACCAAAAGGGAGTGGTGCCCGTATAGAGGCGGTTCTTTTTCAAAGGCATAAAAAAGCATTATCTGTTTGGGTGTATTAGATATATGGTCAGCGCCCCTTATGACATGGGTTATGCCTGTTAGCATGTCATCTACAGCAGCAGCAAAATTGTAGGATGGTATGTTGTCTGATTTTATTATAATGAAATCGTCCACATGGTCATAGGGGAAGTCTATTTTCCCGTGGATGAGGTCTGTGTATTTAACGGGCGCCATGGGGGATCTAAAACGGATTACAAACTCTCTGCCTTCTCTTATATATCCTGCTATTGTATCTTTACTTAGCCCTTTGCATTTGCCATTGTATCTCGGCGGCAGACCCCTTGACAGGTATACCTTCCTCATCTGCTCAAGCTCCTCTTTGGTGCAGAAACAACGGTATGCCAGTCCCTTTTCTATGAGCGTCTCTGCATATTCTTTATATATATCAAGTCTCTCTGTCTGTCTTAAAGGGCCTTCATCCCAGTGGATGCCAAGCCATCTCAGGTCTTCTATGATGGATGACTCGTAATCCCTCCTTGACCTCTCCATGTCTGTATCCTCGATCCTGAGGCAGAAGATACCCTTTTCCTTACGGGCAAACAGATAGTTTATAATTGCTGTCCTTGCATTCCCTATATGCAGATTACCTGTGGGGCTCGGGGCAAACCTTACCTTAACCACAGCAGACCCTCGTGTATAAAGACTTAATTACCCCATAAGATTGAGCTCCCCTGTTATCTCCTGCCATTTTTCAGGCTCTCTTTCCACCAGGGCAACAGCATAAGAGGCTATACCCTCCCTCCTGCCTGTAAAACCAAGACCTTCAGTGGTCTTGCCTTTTATCCCTATGCAGTCTTTCTCTATATTCAAAATCTGGGCGAGACGTTGCTTTATCTTATCCCTGTGCGGATATATCTTTGGTGACTCTGCAACTACAACAGTGTCAATATTTATAATCCGGTAGCCTTTTTTCCTTGCAAGGTCTGCAACATATGACAGGATTTTTGTGCTGTCTATACCTTTTATATTCTGGTCAGTATCCGGGAAGTGATGGCCTATATCATCCTCTGATATGGCACCGAGTATGGCATCGCAGATGGCATGGATTAAGCAGTCACCGTCCGAGTGGCCGAGAAGTCCCCTGTCGCTTGGTATCTCAATGCCGCCAAGAAAAAGCCTCCTCCCTTTGACAAGGGCATGGACATCATAGCCTATACCTATCCTCATTGATTGAGACTGCCTTTTATCTCTGAAAGGATTCCTCGCGCCATGATAAGGTCTTCTGGCGTTGTTATCTTTATGTTGTAAGGTGAGCCCTCTATGACCTTTACCTTTTTTCCCATGGATTCGAGAAAGGTGGCATCATCATAACCATAGAGTTTCTTTGCCATACCCTCTCTGTATGCCTTTGTTATTAAATCGTATTTAAAGGTCTGGGGTGTCTGGACCTGCCACAGGGAATCCCTCTCTAAGGTCTTTAAGACAAAACCCTCTTTGGATATGACCTTTATGGTATCCTTGACAGGGAGTGCAGGGATTATGGCATCGAACATCTCCATGAGATATATACCCTTTTCAACAAAAGAGGGAGAGATAAATGGCCTTGCACCGTCATGTATTATTACGATATCGCAGGGGTTTTCAATGGCATCGAGACCGTTTTTTACCGAGTCCTGTCTTAACCTCCCGCCTATAACGAGCTTTATTACCTTACTGAACCTGTAGGTCTCCAGTATCTCCTCCTGTATAATAGGGAGGTCTTTCTGGTTTACCACAAGATATACGCCATCAACCGGTTTACACTCCTCAAAGACCTGAAGTGTGTGGGCTATAATCGGTTTATTGTCAAGGAGTAAAAACTGTTTATTGGTAGGGGCGCCCATCCTCTTGCCTGCCCCTCCTGCCAGTACGATTGCCAGTATCCTCATATCTTTATTTTACCTGTTCCCCTATTCTGTATTCGTCAATAAGGACAAACTCCTTTTCAGCGAGTTCCTTTATCTTGGCAAATATCATCCTCCCCGAGGTTGTCTGCAGGACGCTCGTTACTACTACATCCACACTCTTGCCGAGCATCTTCCTTGCCTCATCCACAACAACCATTGTCCCGTCGTCAAGATAGCCTATGCCCTGTCCATACTCCTTTCCCTCTTTGAGTATCTTGATATTCATTACCTCTCCCGGTAGTATGGTGGGTTTTAGGGCTGTGGCAAGCTGATTCATGTTAAGGACCTCTATGCCCTGGAGTTCTGCAACCTTATTGAGGTTGTAGTCATTTGTAATGATCTTTGCATTTAGTTTCTTGGCAAGGGCAATGAGTTTTGAATCTACATCCTTTAGCTTTGGAAAATCATAATCAACTATCTTTATCCTTACGAAGTTCTGTTTCTGAAGCCTGTGGAGCACATCAAGACCCCTCCTGCCTCTTGTCCTCTTGACAGGGTCCTGCTGGTCTGCTATGTGCTGTATCTCATAGAGGACAAACTGGGGTATCACAAATGTCCCCTGCATAAAACCCGTCTCACATATATCTGCTATCCTTCCGTCTATAATAGTGCTCGTGTCAATAAGCTTCGTATCCTCTGATTCCTGCATCTTCTCCAGTATGGGTATCTTGGATAAATCCATAGACCTGCTCTTTTTCTCACCTATCCTGAATCCAAGATAACCCACAACAAAATAGATGAGTATATAGATGGGCAGGGTTATGGGGATATCCTTTACAATGGCAAGTAGTAGCCTTGATATAAAAAGATTGGCAAGGAGTAGCCCAATGACTATACCTATAAGGCTACCAATAATCCTTTTGAGCTCTATTTCCTTGAGCTTTTCTTCGCATTTGATGATGACATAACCGAGGCCAAGCCCACCTATTGCACCGAAAAGCCCCAGGAAGTTGCTTGTAAATATCTCTCTTATAATAAAATAACCGGTCACAGTGGTAACTGTAACCATGATTACCTGCAGTATTATGTCCACAATGCTATTCCTTATAATTCTTTATAAAAATCTGCTCTATCTCTTCCTCGACCTCATTTTCATCCTTTGTGAGGGCTATGGAGAGTTCTTTTTTGATTAGGTTTCTTGCTATCTCAAACATCTTTTTTTCACCAAAAGACAGTTCCTTCCAGACCTTCAGGCTGTAAAGTTCCCTCAGGACCATTGCAACCTCGAATATGGAGCCGCTCTTTATCCTCTCCATATACTCCTTATAGCGTCTATTCCATGGGGCATTATCATGGTTGGTATTTTTTTCCTTAAGTATATCGTATACCTTTTTTACCTCGCATGAATCAATGACGCACCTTAGCCCGGTATTCTTGCTGCTGTCCACAGGGACCATTATAGTCATATCTGTATCAAGGATCCTCATAACATAGAAGGCCTGTTTTGTGCCGGAAAACTCCCTCTCTTCTATAGATTCTATCTTACCTACACCATGGCCTGGATATACAGCCACTTCTCCTACCTCAAACATTATACCTCCGATTCCTAAAAAATTCTTTTTTGACTGCTAATTTTAACAGTTTTTGCAAAAAATATCAATAAAATCAAAGAGAGGTTACGATGGGGCACATCCCCCCTGCCTTAGCGGGATAGGTGACATCTGTATTCATAAGAACATAGAGATTTATTATCCATGGATTTCAATAAAATCCCATGGTAGGACCTCATCTTCTAATCTCTCCCTGAGGGCATAGAAATTAAGGTTTACAGGGTTTTCCCTTATAATCTTATTTAGATTTTCACCTTCAGACAATCTCTGGATGACGTCTGCCACCCTTCTGTCACCCCTTGCAAAGACAGCCTGGAGAAAGGAATATTTTACAGATTCATGGGTAAAATATGTATTGTCTACCTTATTGAATGCCCTTTTGAGATAGTTTATCTTTTCCTTGAGCTTTTGGATATCCTCCATAGGCATCCTCTGGAAGGGCGTGGCTGGTTTTGGGACAAAGGGGCTTACATGGATGGTTATGGAACCTACAGCACCCTTTTTTGCCCCCTCTCTAATCATTATATGTTTTAGATGCTTTACAAGCTCCACTATTGACTCTATGTCATGCCTCTGTTCATTCGGCAGCCCTATCATAAAATAGAGCTTTATATGAAATGGCTTTATCTTCATGATAGAGGCTATCTTTTCCTTTATATCGCTGTCCTTTATGGGTTTTCCCAGATAGGAGCGGAGATGTTCTGTCCCTGCCTCTATCCCAAATGTAAGGGTCTTTATATTATGGCTTATGGACTCTATAAAAGATATAGGTGTCCTGTCTATCCTCAAAGAGGGAAAGTGTATGGTCTTGCCCATATTTTTGTATCCCTCTACCATCCCCTCGAGGTCAGGATGAAAACAGATGCCGCCACCTATAAGGCCTATATCCTTTATATCCTCCGGGACATGGGCAGTCCTATCATAGATAAAATCATAGATATTACCCAGGAGGCAGAATGGACACCTTGATGGGCACCCCCTTGTCCCCTCTATGAGAAACATATTGGAAAATTCAGTGTTATCGGTAATTATTGCAGACCTGGCAAGGCACCTGTCCCGGTATCTGTTTATTGAGACCTTAAACCCCTCAGGTCTAAAGGATTTTATCTTTCCATCCCCCCTGTATTCCACCTCAAGCCTACCAGGGTTATATGCCCACCTAAAAATGCATGCCCCCTCTATTATCTCAGACCGATTCCTGTCTCTATTATCCATGTAATAGCCCATAAATTCCGGTATCACAGTCTCGATGTCACCCATGAGAAATAGATCAAAAAACCTGTATATGGGCTCCGGGTTTGCCATAACAGATATGCCCCCAGCCACCACCAGGGGCTCATCCTCTTTTCTGTCACTGGCAAGGATACTGATGTGAGATTGTCTTAAGGTCTTTATGATATTTATATAATCCAGCTCAAAAGACAGGGTAAAGAAAAGGCATTTGAAGGATGAGAGGGGTCTTCTGCTCTCCACAGACGAGATAGTTAGACCCTCCTCAAAAAAAGCCCTTTCGCATACAATATCCGGTATGTTGTTTAATGTCTTGTAGAGTAGATGGACAGCAAGGTTTGACATGCCTACATAATATGTATTTGGAAAGACAACGCATACAGGTATTTTGTTTCTCCAGCTTTTTATCTGCACCCCTTTTTCAGAGGCCATGTTACTTAAGGTGCGTCTGCCCCCCATATCTATCTCTGACCCACTACAAATATAGAGTTGGCATAGTCTATCCCAAAGAACCTGAACATAAACCCCATAAGATATACTTTCAGTATATACCTGTGGAATGCATCGTTATATGACCTGTAGACAGCAGTTATATTATAGCCGGCAAGGTTCATGATACCGCATAGTTCATCATAGGCATAAAATGTCTTGTGGGTGGCATCCCTCATAAACCTCGAGGGATTGAATATGTTTGGCGTGGAGGCTATGATAATCCCATTCTCTTTGGTGAGTTCATATAGTCTTTTGAGAAGACCTATACCGTCCTGGAGAGACAGGTGTTCTATGACCTCAAAGAGCAGGATGACATGGAAACTATCTGATACCTCGGAGAGGTCATAATAGTCATGCCTGTTTCCCCTGTCTATGTCCATGCTCTTGTAAACCAGGTCTATGCCCATTTTTCGTATCTCTTGTTCCATGCCCCTTTTTCCCGCCCCCACATCGAGGACGGTTATACTGTTTTTTAGATAACGCCTTATAAGTTCTGACCTTTTTTTAATCAGGGGGATATCCCAGACCTCTCTGTATAGCCTGTGGGCATATTCCCTGTATTGAAAGACCTTTGACCATTCAGATTCTATGTTTTGCATCCCTTACCTCGAAAAATATCCTCTCCATCTCCTCTAAATTCTTTTCCATGGTAAATGACTCGAGTTTTAACCTGGCGTTTTTACCCATAGTCTCTCTCTTCTCCCTGTTAAAGAGCTCTGCCATGGCCATATAAAGACCCTCTATATCCCGGGGCTCATCAATGACAAACCCCTCATCTTTTGAGATTAAAGCCGATGCACCGTTCCATCGGGTGGTAATAGTAGGGAGCCCTGATGCCATTGCCTCCATTGTTGTGAGTGAACAGGCATCATAAAAAGTAGGGTGGGCCAGGAAATGTGCCTCCCTGTAAGCGATCTCAGGGGAAGATGTCTCGCCCATAAAATTCACAAGACCGCTTATGCCGAGCTCTTGGATCATCCTGCTGTATCGCCTCTTCCTGCCCCTTCCCATGACCATGAGCTGGAAGGCCTTGCCCTGTTTTGCCAGCCTGGCTGTGGCCATGATAAGTGGCGATAGGCCTTTAAGCCTGAAGTTTCCCCCGGAAAATAGTATCCTTATCCTGTCATTGGGTTTTGTGTCCCTCGGTCTGAATCTATCCGTATCTACACCATTATACACCACATCTATGGAATCCCCTGAGAGATTAAAATGCTCTTTCATATGTCTTTTTACCATGTCTGATATGGCCACTATCCTGTAGAACCTTTTATTCCTTACAGGATATTCAGCTATCCACTCCTGTATTTTCTGATGGATGCTCGTCCTTAAAAGAAATGCCTTCAGGTTTCTCTCTGATGGGTTATCATAGCTCTCAATCTCCCTCTCCATCCATATCCTCTGGACACCACCATGGCTCTGGTAGACATCGAGCTCCAGGGTATTGCCGAACCCAAGGACAACATCTAGACCCAGGGTTTTTATAGCCGTCCGGTGTTTTAAGGCAAAGGAAAGGGTCTTGAGCCATCTCGGGAAATCTGTGGTCTTGACCTTTACTGTATTGATACCTTCTACCTCTACGGCATTTCTACATATTACATAGACCTCGTGGCCCCTTTTCAAAAGCATGGTGGAGAGGTCAAAGGCATACCTCTCTGCCCCCCCTTTTTTGGGATTAAAGTTGTATATGGCAATCCCTATCTTCAATGCTGCTTCTCATCTTTAAATTATATGGGTCATTCTATATCCCTGGC
>JAKPCK010000157.1 GCA_029553295.1 Deltaproteobacteria bacterium
TACCATTATCTTAAAACCCTCACCCTTTAAAAGAGCTACCGCCATTGCTTTTTGCAAAGGCATTGTAAAATAAGCGTGCAAAAAGTATACTAATACGCAAACTATATAGATTTTACAATGTAAATAAACTTTGTCAAGAAAAAAATTAAAAAAATTTAATAAAAAATCTTTTTTTTATTGACAATTTACGAGTTATCTATAAAAATAAATTAAATTATGGATACGATATACTTAAATTTATTGCAGTTTTTTGATTATTATGAAACAATGCATCTATTATGAGAGATAAGGGGGTGCAATAATGCCTTTAAAAATCAAATATTTATTGGCTATAATAACCTTTTTTAATTTGTTTATTAGTTTTTCTGATATTTCCCATGCCTTTAATAAAGATGATTTCTTAAAACTCATGACAACAAACTCATGCCAGTATTGTGATCTCACCCGTTTGGATATGACCTCAAAAGACATGACTGCAGTTGACATCTCAAGGGCAAACCTCACTGATATAGATTTTGCTAAGGCAGACCTCTATTATTCCAACATAGAGATGGGCTGCCTGGAGAAGGCTAACCTCCATGGGGCAAATCTTACCGGGGCTAATCTGTCTGGGGCTAATCTTACCGGTGCTAATCTATACAATGCCAATCTATCCGATGCCAATCTTTCAAATGCAAATCTAAAGGGTGCCAATCTTGTAGGTGCACAGCTTTATAATGCAAACCTGTCAAGGGCAGACCTGTCAGAGGCAAACATGTCCCGTGCCATATTATCAGGGGCAGACCTGTCAAGGGCAACCCTTATGAAGACCAATCTTAACAAGGCTATTATAAGAGGGGCAAACCTAAGCGGTGCAAAACTCATTCATGCTGACCTTACCGGTGTAAATCTCAGTGATTCAAAGCTATTTAGAACAGACCTGTACTATTCCAACATAAGCGGTTCCCTTGTCCATGGCGCTGATATGACAAGGGCAGACCTAACCTATGTAAATCTTTCAAGCGCTGATATAAACGGTTCAAATCTTGAGAATGCAATACTCCGCTGCACTGACTTCTCTAATTCAAATGCAACCAATGTGAATTTCTTCAAATCAGATATTACCAAGGCCATATTCTCAAGCACAACCATCTTTACAGGTTCTATTATGGCAAACGGTAAAATCTACTATCCCGGGGCAGATCTGACAAAAGAGATAGAAGGACCGATAAAAGAGAGATAGAATTTGGAATGGATTAAAAGAAGATTAGACTCTGATAGGGCCATTCTATACTCTGTTGTGGCCTTTGTCATAATCGGTGGTTTTATCTACTCCCTTATACTGGGTGATAAATTGCGCTTTCAGGATGAAGGACACTATCTCAGGATGGCAAACAATCTTATAAAAAACAGGATATACTCATATGATATAAACGGGGTTTACCCTACGGCCTTTCACCCCCCAGGATACACATTGATACTCGCATCGTCCATTTCCCTGGGTGGTGGTTTTGTAACCCTCAGGATGTTGAACTTTATATGCCTTGGTATATCCATTATACTCCTTTCGGGCATCCTAAAAAAATACGGATTCCCTTTAGGGGCAAAATGGGTCCCCCTCATGCTACTATATTATCCTGTCATCTTTTTTACTGCCAGTACGCTATACCTCCAGATTATAGCTACCACTTTATTTATACTTACCATCTATCTGGTAGACAGATGGTCTCTTAAATTTTGGGATGTTTTTTTTATTGGCTTAATATATGGCTTTTTGATACTTATAAGCCCGAGCTTTATCTTAGTATTACCTGTCATGTTTATTGCCCCATATCTACTTAAAAAAAATATATCCATAAGATTCATTATTTTTTTTCTTTTGGGCATATCTCTCATCATGACCCCCTGGGTAATAAGAAACTATATGGTCTTTAATCGTTTTGTCCTTCTGTCAAATAATGCTGGTAAGACATTTATCCTGGGTAATTCAGAAAATGCAAGGCCAAATACAGGAGAAGGTATAGACCTGTCAAGATACGATAATGAGATAAAACAGCTTAACCTAGATGAGGTGGAGACGGATAAATATTACAAAAAAAAGGCCTTTGAATGGATAAGGAATAACCCTTCAGATTTTCTAAAGCTCTATATTATGAAATTCTTCAATTATTTTAACTACAGGAATGAACTGGCCACAAAGTCACAACAGTCATCTTTAAGGGACTTCATAGTTTTTATAACCTATTACCCCCTATTAATCCTGGCCCTGATACGTCTTGTTTTTATAAAAAGATATCCTGTTAGAGATATCGAACTTCTGTTCATGGCATTCTACCTGATGAGTGCATTTGCAAATGCACTTTTTTTAACGAGGATACGCTACAGGTTACCCTACGACCTCCTTTTAATATGCCTCTCTGCCATATCACTGGACTATCTAAAGATGTATTTCAAGACGAAAACAAATCCTGAAAAAAGGTTATCTATCTAACCTTCCTCAAAGGAAAGTTTTCTGCATTCTGTTGAAAATATTCTATATTTTTTTATACCGGATTTATGGAGGACAAACTGCATGGATGTCATCAGTACACCAAGACCGTATATAATGCTTCTGGTAAGATTTATTGATGATGCCTCTTTAAAATATTTAGTGGGACAAGATATCTCCCCTATGGTGTAGCCGCACATCAGGGCCTGGGCAAGCATCTGATTGTCAAAGATAAAATCGTTTGAGTTTTCTTCAAGGGGTAGCTCCATCAATACCCTCCTTGAAAATGCCCTATATCCTGTGTGGTATTCTGAAAGCTTTGCACCGAGCATGATGTTCTGGATCAAGGTAAGGACCCTGTTGGATATGTATTTATATAAAGGCATCCCGCCTTTTAATGCCCCTCCCCCCAGTATACGGGAGCCCAGGACTATATCGTATAGGCCAATGGCAACAAGGGAGGCCATGGCAATGAGCAGCTTGGGTGTATACTGATAGTCAGGGTGGAGCATAATCACAACATCTGCACCGAGTTTCAGGGCCTCTCTGTAACAGGTCTTCTGATTACCGCCATACCCGAGGTTCTTTGGGTGGACTATGGTCCTAAGACCCAATCGTCTTGATAACTCGGCTGTATTGTCTCTACTGGCATCATCTACCAGTATTATCTCATCTATGAAACCGGGCGGGACATCCCTGTATGTCTGTTCAAGGGTCTGCTCTGCATTGTATGCAGGCATAACAACTATAACTTTTTTATTGTGAATCATCTTTCAAATCACCCTCATCAAGGGGTAAGAAATGGGCCCTCCTGTTTCTTGCCCATGCCTCCTGGTTATGCCTTGGGTCAAAAGGTCTCTCCTTGCCGTAGCTTACTGTCTCCAACAACTCGGGGTTTACACCGAGGCTAACAAGGAATGCCTTTGCCGAATCCGCCCTTTTCTGGCCAAGGGCAAGGTTATATTCCACAGTACCCCTCTCATCACAGTGCCCTTCAATCCTAACCCTCTTTCCCGGGTTTGCCTTAAACCACTCAAGGTTTCTCCTTAGTATTGCAGCATCTTTTGGCCTTATATTGTATTTATCAAAGGCAAAATATATATCCATGAGTGCAACTACTGGCTTTGCGGGCGCTGCCTTGGGCACTATCTTTTCCACAACAGGCGCAGGCTTTTCGCATGAGACGTCTTTTAAATCAGGTGGTATAACCTTTGTCTCAGCCACATATTTTGGCGGGTCTTCAACCCTTAAAAAAGACTGGGATGACTCGCATGCTGATAGAGACAGGGTAAATAAGACTATTATAAGACAGTATTTAAAAAAAATTAATTTTATAGCAACCCCCTCTATTTTACTAAAATAACCTTCGATTTTTAGGGTAACAAAAGGCTTACAGGTTGTCAATATGAAAAATTTTATATACAATTAGGGATGAATAACATGGAGATCATCAAGAAAATAGATAATAAAAATGCTGTATTAGGTATAATTGGCCTTGGATATGTAGGGCTACCGCTGGTCATGGAGTTTTTAAAGGCAGGGTTCCGTGTAATTGGTTTTGATGTGGATGAAAAAAAGATAGTACATCTAAAAGAGGGAAAAAGTTATATAAGACATATAGATTTCAACAGATTAAAAGGCTATATCCAAGAAAAAACTTTTTTACCCACATCGGACTTCTCAATGCTTAGATTGACAGACTGTGTTATAATCTGTGTCCCAACACCTCTAACCAGAAATAAAGAACCAGACATGACCTATGTATTTAATACAACAGAGACTATTGCCCTGTATCTCCATAAAGACCAGTTGATTGTCCTTGAATCAACTACATATCCAGGGACAACAGAAGAGGATATAAGGAGGATTCTCGAAAAAACAGGATTAAAGGCAGGGGAGGATTTTTATCTTGTATACTCGCCGGAGAGGGTAGACCCAAACAACCAGGATTTTACTATAAGGACAACCCCCAAGATAATAGGCGGCTATTCTCACAAATGTCTCTTTGTTGCAAAAGCCCTGTATGATAAAATAGTCCTTCAAACCGTGCCTCTGTCATCGGCAAGGGCTGCTGAGGCAACAAAGCTCCTGGAAAATATATACAGGGCAGTAAATATAGCTCTTGTCAATGAGCTCAAAACACTCTTTGACAGGATGGGTATAGATATCTGGGAGGTAATAGAGGCTGCAAAGACAAAACCCTTTGGCTTCCAGGCCTTCTATCCAGGTCCTGGATTTGGAGGCCACTGCATACCGGTAGACCCATTTTATCTAACATGGAAGGCAAGGGAATACAATCTCTCAACAAGGTTCATTGAGCTTGCAGGTGAGATAAATACCACCATCCATGATTTTGTTCTTAAAAAGGTTATCCTCGCCCTCAATGATTCAAAAAAACCTCTGAAAGGGTCAAAAATACTCGTATTAGGACTTGCATATAAGGCCGATATAGATGACGACAGGGAATCACCTGCCTATTATATAATGGAAAGACTTGAGGAGATGGGTGCAGTTGTTGAATATAACGACCCCTATATCCCGGTAATCAAAAAAACAAGGAGATTCTCACGGTTTGCAGGTAAAAAATCAGTGGATATAGAAAGGGGTTATGACCTTTTCCTTATATCTACCGACCATGGGATATACAGAAATATTGATTTACTTTCGTTCAATATCCCCATTG
>JAKPCK010000141.1 GCA_029553295.1 Deltaproteobacteria bacterium
TTTGGGTAGCTATGTCAAACTATTTAATAATCCTGGATTTTCTATTAGAAACATACAGGTATTGTGCCATCCCTGTGTTTATTCCCCGAACAGTATATCATCTGTAATGGCTGACATTAAACACCTGTCTTCAAAGTCATCGCCTTCTATGATTTCATAGTCGTCAAACTCTGTAAGATTTGCCTCCTTTAGAGGCTCATTGAGGTCAAAGGCATCTACTGTCCTGTATCCGTCGTTTATCCTGAATGTCCACTGCGGCATACTCTCACCCCCATTGTTAATTGATTGAGGATTGGCTACCCTCCAACCTTCTTACATAAATTATATTACTCTATGGTGACAACAGTATGTCACTGGTGAAAATAATTTTTAAAATACCAAATTTTTGCATCTATATGCGAAGCGATATACCCACTATATAATTAGTATCTTTCTCATTAATAACAACTTTGAGCTATAATCAAAACTGCAGTCTTAATCCAGCATTTATCGTCTGTGCAATATAACGGCTGTTACCTGCCTGGAAGTTGTAATTACAGAATATCTGTGCATTATTTTTTAAGACAGCTGTGATGCCGGCACCCAGTGACACAAAGTTTCTGTCAGGGGAGGCGGTCTCTATGCCTACTACAGAGCTTCCCTGGCTAAGGGATACATCTATGGTCTTGCTGTTGTTTAAGAACTCATGTCCATATGATGCCCATATACTCGGTAGATATTCAGCGTTTTTGGTCTGCCATTTATATGTCATCCTGCCGCCTATGTTGCTCTGGAATGAATTCCCTGTCTGTCTTTCTACATCAAGGTTTAATGCCCCGGCACCAGATTCTGTGTAGCTATCTAAGTTGAGATACACATACTGCAGGGAGAGTGTTGGACCAAAAGAGAGGTTGCCTTTTTTGAAGTCATATCCTGCCCCTCCATAGGCTGCAAACTGGTGGCCACTGGGCTTTGATGTTGCTGTCCTGTCTATCCCTGGGAACACTATCCTCCTTGTATTGTCATACCTGTTGTATGAATAGTTGATAAAGGCATCTGAATAGAATCCACCTGTATAGTATGATTTGTATAAACCAAGGGTATATCCGTCAAGCTTGACCTTGCTTCCTGCATCGCTTATATCGGTCTTTGAATTATAAAAGCCTGCCATAACACCGGCGATAAAATTATTTGAGAAGCGGTAGTCACTCCCTATGGTTATCCCTGTGGTTGTAAATTTATAGCCTACCTCATCAGGGGATGTCCCTTTATCTCCCAATACTGTGCTGCCCCTTACAAAGAATCCCCATTTACCATCATATTTTTGAGGGATAATACCTGTTAATTCCCTGCCTGAAGATGCAACCATAAAAGGTGCAAAGGAATAACCATTAACGCTGAATCCAGAAAAACCGCTCCTTAGCTCACCAAGGCGGCTTGATATATTCCCGGATTGGAAGTTTGCACTGTTTATAGCAACATTTGTAGAGACATTGGAGCTTATAGGCAGGAGCTGTTCCAGTGCAGATGCTGTCTGACTGTATGAGGTAAGGGAGTCTATGGCACCAAGGACAGTATTTAAGTCCCCTGTTGCTGTGTTGCCAACAGAGTTTAGCATAGAACCTATTGCCTGCTGGTTAGCTGTTAAATAGGGCATGATGTTTTCATTTATATAGTCACGCTCTACCATAAGGTATATCTGGTTCGCTATATCGTATTTAGGCTTGAACATGACTGTGGGGGTTATGTTTGTTAATAGCCTTGAGAATCTCCCTGTAACCCCCGATGTGGCTGTAAGGATTGTCCCGAACCTGGTCCCTGGTTTTGGCGTTGCCCCACCTGTCCATGAGGTCTGGAGGATGCCTGCTATGTCTGCTGCCCCTGTTATGGCAAGGAGGTCGTTGCTTATTGGAGAGGCTACCTCGATGAGGAGCTTGGCTGCAGAATCCTGGTAATAGTCACCAATAATTGTAAGGGTGCCGATGGAGTTGCCGGGCTTGATGGTGCCGTCTAAATGGTAGAAGCCATAGGGGGCTATAATCGTGCCTGCCCCTGATACAATACCTCCGTCAAGGACAAAGAAACCATCATCAGGGTCTTCATCATCCTCAGCACGCTCCATCTCAACAATACCGTTTATATTCATCTCGCCCTTTGAGACCTGTAGTTTTTCATTTACTTTTACACTAAGGCCTGTCGGGTTGATAAAGACATCATTAGGGTCATTTAAAAACAAGCTCCTTGCCTTAATATCTGTATCCTGGGTGGTTGTCCCTGAATCCTTAAATATAAGGGCACCCATAAGGAGGGTAAGCTTATAGCTGTTCCATGTCCCTAATTCACTACCTGCCTTATTCACTGTATCACACATAGTAATCGTCCATGTCCCTGCAGTTTTATCCTTACCCCCCAGGGGGTCTTCGCCCCAGAAGGCATTGGATAGAAATGTCCAGCCAAAATTGGTAACACTTGCCTTATCCTGTTTGTTTTCATCAAGACTTGATGTGGGATACAATATTATGCTCTTTGTATCATAAGGAGATGTTACAAAGGCTGCAAGGTCCCCCCTCTTTTTATGGGTGAAGTTGAGCTCCACCTCCACACCCTCGAGAGGTTGCCTCAGGGAGGCAGGCAGCTCTTTTGTGGTCAGGTTTATCTGTTTACTTGTCCCCCCGACACCGTTTTCGTCTAAATACTTAATGGTCTCGTTTACTGTCTTTGTTGCAGTGGAATATGATGTCTGGGTTGTGACGCCCATTACAGTCTTCAGCCTCTCTATAAATTTTCCGGCATTTATATTGCCGAAGCCATAGTTGGGATTAAACCAGTTCCCTGCCCCGTTTTTAACCCAGCCCCCGGTATCGCTTTTATCATCTGGGTCAACCCTCGTGCTTGTCTGGACAAGGACATGCTTTGCCATACGGGTGTCCATATATCTATTTGCCTGCACACCCAGTGCAAGTATACCTGATACAAGGGGCGCGGCAGCGGATGTGCCACCGAACAGGGATGTATAATTTGTATCAGGAAATGTATCATATTTATCACCGGATGTGTTGGAATCTGAATATCTGTTATAACCCAAATCTGCGCCTGTTCTGTCTGTGGTTAATATACCAAACCCTGTAAGGTCACTCCTGTTAGAAGGGGCAGTGACAAATATGCTGGCACCGTAACAGCTGTAATTGGCAAATTTACCGTCGCTTCCCAGGGCTGCTACATTTATGACATCCCTATAGCTGTTTGCAGCTGCCTTGTTTGCATCCTCATTGGTTTTTCCCCTGTCATTGCCTGCAGCAAAGACATGTATTACACCGTTGGCAGATGTCTTGGAAAGGGCCTGAAGGACTATGTTCTCCTCCTCTACAAAAGGTGTATTTTCTCCATAGCTATGGTTCTTTATGACGATCTCAGGTCTGCTCTTAATGGTATATTTGCCTGTATTCCTATCAAATAAGACACCGCTTCCCCACATATAGGCATTGAATTCGTCTTCTTTTGTCAGATCACCACCTAAAATCTTGAGCCCTGCAAGACCGGCATAGGGGGCTGCACCTGTGCCACCTGTATTATTCCCCCCTCTTGCAGCAGCCACACCAGCCACGGCTGTCCCGTGGTTGTCACTTATTTTTACAGGCCCCTGGGTCTCTGATATTTTACCGTTCTCGAATGTACGGCTTAGCCTTGAAATGTAGTTGTCCTTGAGGTCTTCGTGGGTTCCTTCCACGCCATCGTCGACTATCCCTATCACGACCCCTTTTCCAGTATACCCTGCATCCCATGCACCTTTTAGATTGGCATCCACACCGGCATTTTTCATTGTCACACTTCCCTGTATATACTCTATATAAATAGTAATCTCTGAAGGTGCATTGTTGAGAAGGTGCCACTGACCAGGAAAACTGGGTCTAACAGTGCTGTTGTAAAGAAAATAAGGGTCATTGGGGACAAAAGGAGTCCCCTGGCAAAAGACACTGACAGGCAAAAATATCCCAAAACATAGAAAAAGTATTATTTTTTTCATATCCAGCCTACCTGTTTTCATGCTCACCTCTGATAGTTGATTTTAAAAGCAGATTAGCCTTTTCAGCAACCTCCTGCGCCTCCTTCTCCAGGGCAAGACCTGACCCTCCAACACCAAAAGGGAATTTAGAGCTTTTACGTTTAATAGTCAAAAGCCATTGCCTCTTGCGCCATATCAAAGGCATAGATGGGTTTAGATGCCAGAGGTAATTAAACCTTGCGCTATCCCCTCTGGTATAATAGAATCCCTCTATCTTGTGGGCATCTGGTTCAATACTTACAATCCCCTTGCCTTTACGGTATATCCAAAGAGTGTCTGTTTTTAAATCAAAGCCGAGTCTATATTCGCCCATGCCTAATTTTTTGAGAGGTATATAAGAAAGAAATAAAATAGCCCCTAAAATAAAAAAAATCGGCGCCATCTTTGCATCCTCGGGTTTACTGAGTGCAGCAAGGCCAACAAAGAGGAAAAACCCCCCAACAGAGATAGGGGATGCCCTGGCAAAATCCCTCCAGCCAGGACTCCTCCAAGCCCTGACAGAAATCTGGGGTGAAGAAGCACCTGTTTCAATATGGTTATATCTACCTGTTATATCACCCATAATTCTTGATAAAGCCTTTTAGAATATTTATAGACCATTAACGCTGGATCAAAAAACCGCTCCTTAGATCACTGAAAATCTCACTGAAAATCACCAAGGCGGCCGATATATTACCGGATTGGAAGTTTAGACTGTCTATACCAACATTTGTAGAGATATTGGAATTTATAATTATCTATCCTTGTTTTTTAACCAACTCTTTACCTTTATCGGTGAGCCAGCATGCCCTGTAGGTATCCCCTGCTACAGTTCCTCCAAGCCCTGTCTCGGCAAGACCTTTTTTGCATAGATTTTCAAGTATGAGCCTGTCAGCCCTTCCTCGGCAGACCTTGTCAATCCAGGTAGCCCTCCTGTAGCCCCCTCCTGTATACTGATTATCTTCAATTTTTTTGAGCATTTCCATCTCTTCCTGGGTAATATCCATAAATACCTTCTTAAATCTCTCTTTTTTTTATTGAAAAATCAACATATTTTTCCAAATTTTAGATCATTGGGTTTAGCCCTTATATGCCTCGAGAAAGGATGCCATGTCTTCAGGGATAGGGGCCTCTATAAAGACAGGAATGCCCTTGATAGGATGGCTCAATTCTATCCTGAAGGCATGGAGCATAGGTCTTTCTGTTAGATGTCTTGTCCTCTTTCCGTATATCTCATCACCAACTATAGGGTTACCTATATGGGCAAGATGGACCCTTATCTGATGTGTCCTCCCTGTCTTCGGGTATGCCTCAACATATGTGTAGCCTTTAAGTCTATCCAGAATCTTTACGGTTGTCAGGGCATCCCTTCCACCCTGTCTTGTGACAGCCATCTTTTTTCTCTCTACAGGATGCCTGCCTATATTACCCTCTATTATAAGGCTGTTATCTATTATGTTACCCTCTACTATAGCCCTGTACACCTTGATAAGACCCCTCTGTTTGAACATGGCCGATAGCATCTCCTGGGTCCTTGAATCCTTTGCTACAAGTATCACCCCTGTTGTCCCTTTATCGAGCCTGTGGACTATCCCTGGTCTTAAAGAGATCTGACAGGCTGCCTCATTGAATGGATTTTCACTGCCGGAAAGGTATACACCGTGTTTGAATGATGGGTCTTTCAGGTATCCCAAAACCGCATTTACCAGTGTCCCCTCTGGGTGACCGAAGGAAGGATGGACTACCATACCTGCAGGTTTATTTATGGCAAGAATGTATTCATCCTCATAAAGGATCTGAAGGGGTATATCCTGGGGCTCAAGGTTTAAGGGTTCTTCCTCTGGTATAAACCCCTGTAAAACCATCCCCTTTTTGACCTTTTGAGATGGCCTTGGGGTCTTATTGTCCACCAGGATGTGGCCTTCCTCTATGGCCGACTTTACCTTTGTCCTTGTAACAGAGAACCTCTCGGAGATATAGACATCAAGCCTCTGGCCTGATGTCTCCATGACAGTATGGGAGATGTCTATCCTTTTCCTTGATGTTGTCCCCCCTTGGTCCTTTTTATCCATGTTTCGGGGATTACCCTATCCTGTGAGGGCCTCTTTTATGCCTGCAATCAGGTCTTTTTCATCCTCCCTCTGGAGCGTCCTCATATCCAACAGGAGCCTGTCCTTTTCTATCCTCCCTATTATAGGGATTTTAAGGGACCTTAGCCTCTTCTCAAACCTCTCTATGCCCATCTCAGGTTCCAGGGCAAGACCAAAAGAAGGTATGGAGACATCTGGGAGGGACCCGCCCCCTACCTCTGATGACATGGGGATCACTGCAACAGATGATAACCCCTTTAAATGCTTAATCTTTCTCAATAAGGCCCATGCCCTCCTTCTCAGCCTGTCCTTGTCCTCAAATATCATGCGCATAGTGGGTATCTTCTGCCTTGCCCAAGATTCGTCGAGATAGAGTATCAATGTGCTCTCAAGCCCGGCAAGGGTAAATTTGTCAGGTCTAAGTGCCCTTGTCAGGGGATTTGATTTGCATGCCTCAATATATGCTGCCTTTCCTATTATTATACCTGCCTGGGGGGCACCGAGGAGCTTATCTCCGCTGAAGGATATGATGTCTATACCCTTTTTTAACTCCTGTATTATGGAGGGCTCTTCATGGGCGCCCCTGCCCATGATGGGATATAAGAGCCCACTGCCTGCATCAAAATATGTGGGGATACTGTATTTGTTTCCCAGGGAGACTATCTCCTCTGTTGTCAACTGACGTGTAAACCCCTTTATTACATAGTTGCTCGTATGTGCCTTCATAAATAGGCCTGTTGATAAGGTGACAGCCTCTTCATAGTCTCTTAAATGGGTCCTGTTTGTGGTCCCCACCTCTTTCAGGATTGCACCGCTCTTCTTCATTACATCTGGTATCCTGAATGAGCCACCTATCTCTATAAGTTCGCCCCTTGAGATGACCACCTCTTTACCATTGGCAAGGGTGTTTAAGACAAGGAGCACTGCCCCGGCATTGTTGTTCACCACAAGGGCATCCTCGGCCCCTGTAAGCCTCTTTATAATCTGTAGGCAGTGGTTGTGCCTGTCCCCTCTTGTGCCCTTTTCAAGGTCATATTCCAGATTTGTGTATGAAGATGCAGCGTTTTTTATGGCCTCAATGGCGCAATCAGCAAGGAGAGACCTGCCGAGGTTTGTATGGATGATTATGCCAGTGCCGTTTATAACCCTTTTTAGGCCCGGGGATACCTGCTCTTCAGCTAAGCGATAGGTAGAAGATATAATTTCCTCTAAAGGGGGTATGGATAAAACCCTTTCCTTTTTTATATCCTCCCGCAGGCTATCAAGGTATTGCCTCAGTGCATCCTTTGCCACGGTCTCCGGGTATCTCTTTATAATGTCCTGCCATGCCCTGTTTTTTATTATCTCGTCTACTTTGGGTATTTGCCTCAATAAATTTTTAGTCATATCAGGATAACCTGCATGGAATCTCAAGACCCTTGCAAATCAATACAGAGGTCTCGGGGTTTATTAAAGATGAACCTATACATTCTAAACATCATTGCGTCTGCTTATTTTGTATCATACAAATATACCTTTATCAACATACTAAATTCCATAAATTTGTTGACATGAAATATTGGATTGTGCTAAAAATAGAACAACATGGAACAGAACATAACTAAAATAAACAGAAATTGGTGGTGGCAGTTGTTATAGGTGTGAAACCGTGAACAACATGCCACAGGCGGTTTCACACCGCCTGTGGCTTTTTTGTTTAAGGGGCCATGGGCTTAAAAAACCCATGACCCCTTTTTTATTGAAAAAAGGAGGAAAAGACATGGAAAAGAAGATCTTTTTAAAGGAGAGCGAGATACCCAGGCAATGGTATAACATCCAGGCTGACCTGCCCACGCCCTTGCCGCCTCCCCTTAATCCTGCCACAGGTGAGCCTATTACACCGGATATGCTGGCGCCCATATTCCCCATGAACCTCATAGAGCAGGAGGTATCCGGGGAGCGTTTTATTGATATACCGGAAGAGGTCCTGGATAGGCTTTTGATCTGGAGGCCCACACCTCTTTGCAGGGCATACAGCCTTGAAAGATTCCTCGGGACGCCGGCAAGGATATATTTTAAAAATGAGGGGGTAAGCCCTCCAGGTAGCCACAAACCCAATACTGCCATCCCTCAGGCATATTACAACAAGGTCTTTGGCATCAAGAGGCTCACCACAGAGACAGGTGCAGGTCAATGGGGCAGTGCCCTTGCCTTTGCCTGCCATCAGTTTGGCCTGGAGCTAAAGATATATATGGTAAGGGTAAGCTATAATCAGAAGCCATACAGGAGGGTTATGATGGAGGTATGGGGTGGCAGGTGCATCCCAAGTCCCAGCATGGACACAAACGCAGGCAGGAGGTTTCTTGATGAAAACCCAGAGCACCCCGGGAGTCTTGGCATTGCCATAAGCGAGGCAATAGAGGATGCAGTAACATCAAAGAACACAAAATACTCATTGGGGAGTGTCTTAAACCATGTGATGTTGCATCAAACCATCATCGGCCTTGAGGCACAGAAACAGCTTGCCTCTATTGGCGAGTACCCTGATGTGGTGATAGGTTGTGTCGGCGGAGGCAGTAACTTTGCCGGTATTGCATTCCCTTTTATCAGGGACAAGATAAACGGCAAGGACATAAAGATAATAGCGTCTGAACCTACATCTTGCCCTACCCTTACCAAAGGCCCCTATGTCTATGACTTCGGTGATACTGCTGAGACTACCCCTTTACTACCCATGCACTCCATAGGGCACGGTTTTGTCCCGGCACCTATCCATGCCGGGGGACTCAGGTATCATGGCATGGCACCCCTTGTGAGCAGGCTCTTGCTGGATGGCCTCATAGAGGCAAGGGCATATTCACAGCTTGAGACATTTGCAGCAGGCATTACCTTTGCCAGGACAGAGGGTTTTATCCCTGCCCCTGAGACAGACCATGCCATTGCATGTGTCATAGATGAGGCAAAAAAGGCAAAAGAGGAGGGAAGGGAAAAGGTCATACTGATGAACTGGAGCGGACACGGCGTTATAGACCTTGCCTCATATGATGCATATATGGCAGGGAGGCTTGAAAATTTTGAGCTCCCTGACGAAGATATAGCAAGGCTTATTAAAGACCTGGAGAAATTTCCAAAACCTGTATAAAATCTTTAGATGATGGGTGGTAAAAAAGATATACAGGAAAAGATATGGAAGGTTTAAGTGTTATGGGTGATGGGCCATAGGCGATGGGTGATATTTTCAGGAGGTCTATTTGGAAATATATTGCATACAGATGGGTAGTATAATAGAATTCTCTTATTGTATGTCTCAGGATAATGGATTACCCTGCAGGAACATAGTGGGGTGCTGGCAGGACAGGTTTGATATCCAGAGGTTTCTCAAATCAAAGTTCACCGAGGAGGAGATGATAAAGGTATTCGGTGGCCTGCCAAAAAATAAACTGGAGAGGATAATAGAGTGCCTGTCCCGTCATAGCGGGAGGATTAAATGAATACAATTCACAATAACGGGTCAAAAGGGTCTTAAGGATGTGTCCTTTCATCCTGGGCCATTTAAAAAGGCCATAGAATTAATGCATCTCGATAAGGAGGTTTGATGCAGCTTTCAGATAGGGTAATGAATGTAAGACCTTCAGGGGTTAGAAAGATCTTTGACCTTGCAAGAAAGGTTAAAGACCCCATAAACTTAAGCATTGGCGAGCCTGACTTTGATATACCTGAGCCCATAAAGGATGAGGGGATTGCATGGATAAAGGCAGGTTTTAACAAATACACGCCCTCTGGCGGTATACCTGAACTCAGGGAGATGCTCCTTAACCACCTGAAGCAAGACAAGGGGATAATATGCGATGATGTTATTATAACAGCAGGTGTAACAGGGGGACTGCTCCTCGCCCTGATGGTAACCCTAAACCCCCTTGATGAGGTCATCATCCCTGACCCGTATTTTGTCCTATACGAATATCAGGTCTTGCTTTTAGGGGGGAGGCCTGTTTTTATCGATACATACCCGGATTTTACCATAAAGGAGGATAGACTAAGGGCTGCCATAACAGACAGGACAAAGGTCATACTCGTCAACAGCCCCAATAACCCCACAGGCATGGTCTGCTCAAGGGAGGAGCTGGAGATGGTGGCAAGGGTGGCAAGGGAGAAAAACATCCTTTTATTCTCCGATGATATATATGACAGATTTGTTTATGAAAATGGAGATGAAAGGGTCTATCTTGGTTCGCTCTATGACAGGACCCTTACGTTTGGTGGTTTTTCAAAGACATGGGGTATGACAGGGTGGCGTCTTGGCTATGTGGCAGGGCCATCTGAGATAATCCAGTGTATGGTTACTATGCAGCAGTATGTCTTCAGTAGTGTCAACTCCTTTGCCCAAAAGGCAGCGCTTAAGGCACTAAGGTATAATACAGATAGCCTTATAGATGCCTATAAACGTAAGAGAGACCTTATATACGAAGGCCTGAAGGATAAATACAATGTATTAAAACCAAAGGGTGCGTATTTTATATTCCCCGAGGTGCCGGATGGCGATGGTGATAGGTTTGTGGAGAAGGCACTCAAAAAAAAGCTCTTTATAATACCCGGAAGTGTCTTTTCAAGCAGAAAGACAAATGTTAGGATATCCTTTGCAGCAAGTGAGGGGGATATCATAAAGGGTATAGAGATACTGAGGAAGATGGCATAATGGATAAGGTCAGCTAAAGGTAAAGGGATTAAGCCCCAGATTACTGCCACACAGGAAAGGACAGTTTATGTATGAGGATATATGCAAATCATTAATAGAAAACAACACAAGGCTAATATATATAACAAACAGGGCACTGGAAAAGACCCTGGAAAAGATGGACAGGGATAACAATCCTTTTCATCATGAGGTCTGTCTTAACGAAAAGATCGCCTTTGAGCTTGGTCTTGCCGGTGGTATTGCATCTAAAAGAACAGCATGCATATTCTCCACCGAAGGCATCTATGAGGCCCTCGACCCTATTATGAGCTCAGCCTACACCGGTGTAAAAAAAGGCCTCCTCATAGTATGCATACAGGATACCCCGCAGGATGTCACACCCCTTGGGCTTTTTTCAAAGATACCTGTAATTGTCGAGGATGGTAATAACCCTGTATCTGATACAATAGGTTATGCCTATTATATCTCAGAGAGATACGAGACCCCGGTGATACTCCAGATATGCCCGGAAGATGAAGGCCACTGGTCAAGGACAGAAGATAAAGGCCTGGGTACAAAGGCAGAGATATTGGCCCAGCATGCAAGCCATGCCTCCCTTTTTATAAAAGACCCTGGCAGGTGGGCAGCAACGCCGAGCTTTAGATACCATCTCCATAAGGCCCTCAATGAAAAGGTGGAAAAGATAAGGGAGGAGTTTGAGACCTACAGGGGGAACAAGTTGCAGATAAAGGGGAAAAACGGCGTTATAACAAGCAAGAAAGCATACCTTGACTTCTATGAAGAGGATACGAGCCTCCTTTTTATATCAACGGTATTCCCCCTGCCCATAAAACTGGTAAACAGCTTTATAGAAAAGATGGATGATGTCCAGCTCATCGAGGGTGAATACCCTGCCATAGAACTCCAGATACCAGACAGAAAAAAGATAACAGCAGAGCATATAAAGATCCCGTCGAGGATAAAAAGGCACGATGAGGACATGTTTGGATTTGAGATAATAAGAGACAGGCTCGGGCCTGCATCCTCCATTAACATGGCCCATGGTATAAAAAAAACAGAGCCCCAGAGGCATATCCTTGCTGTGACATATGAAGACCACTTTCTCCACTCCGGGATGCCTGCATTTATAAATACCATGTATAACAATTCTGCCTATGCACTCCTTATCATGGTAAACAATCAAGAGGATGCCATAAAGAGGTTTATGGATGGATGCGGATTCCATAATTATTTTCATCTCGATAAGGTGGAAGAGATAGAAAAATACAAAGATATGGATGGATTAACTGTGTTCTTCTGCAGGGGTATCATATAAAAATGCGTCAAAAAGGAGAGTCTGTGAATATAGAGATTATATGTGCTGGCATCGGTGGGAGGGGGGTGCTTCTGGCATCAACAATCCTCATAGAGTGTGCTATCAAGGCAGGTCATCATGCCATGGCCTCAGACGAATACGGGATGAGCCAGAGGGGCGGTTCTGTTGTCTCCCACGTCAAGATTGGCAATATCAAGAGCCCTGTGATTGGAAGGGAGAATGCAGATGTCCTGCTGTCTTTTGAAGAGAGTGAGTTTTACAGAAACCTTAGCTTTCTGAAACAAGGGGGGCTCGCAATCATAAACAGTAAAAGCAAGACAATCCCTGATTCTGTAAGAGACCTGTTAAACAGGAGGTCTTGCTCATCTTACCTGATAGACGGTGACGGCATAGCAAAAAAAATGGGTATGATACAGGCATCGAATATGGCGGTTCTCGGTTTTTTCTCAGCCTTTTCCATAGGGCCATATAACTATAAGTCTTTAAGCGATACCTTAAGAGAAAAGGTGCCGGAGAGGTTATTCGAGAAGAATATAGAGGTTTTTAAGGCAGGTTTTTCAGAGGCAGAAAAGGTCTTAAAATGTAAGGGGTTATAGATGAAAAAAGTATATATAGACAAAAGCAGGTGCAAAGGCTGTATGCTCTGCACATATTACTGTCCAAAAAAGATACTCATTGTATCGGATATGGTAAATCAGGATGGATATAGGGTAGTAGCATGCACAGATGATGAAAGATGCATAGGGTGTCTAAGCTGCGCCCACATATGCCCCTGTGCATGTTTTGAGATATACAGGGAACAGCCTGTGGTCACAGGAGGCTTGTTATGACAGGGTCTATGTTCATGCAAGGCAAGGCATCGGCAATACTGGGTGAGGCCATTGTAAGGCTTGTGGATAATGGGAGGGTCTATGGTTTTTCCCACCCCCCGGTAAATGAGATATACGAATATATTGCAAAAAAAGGCATATTTGCCCCAGCATTCTCTATAAAGGAGATGGCAGAAATAGGCCTCGGCATATCAACCGCTGGCAAGAGGACATTTGTCATCACCTCTGGGACAGGCATCTATGATTGTATGGAGGCCATATCCTATGCCACATCATATGAGGTCCCGTTTTTATCCATCCATATAGGAAAAAGCATCCCTGGTTTTGGTAACCCATACCCTTATCAGGGTGACCTGGAGATACTAAAGGCCGGGGACTTCCCCCCCATCATATTCTGTCCTTATATGGTAGATGAGATACCGTTTCTGTTATCCCAGATGGTAGAGCTGTCAGAGAGATACAGGCACCCGGCAGTGTTTTATCTGGATAGTGCCTTGCTCAATATGACCGGGGGTGCAGACCTAAATCTCAAGGTACCCGAGGCATCGTGGGGCCTAAGGACAGAAAAAAGGGTCATAAGTAGCATCTACCTCGAGGTCAGGGATATGGAAAAAAGGCTATCAGGGCTTAAAGAAAAATATAACCTCATAAGGAAAGAGGCAAGGTCACATCTATATATGATGGAAGATGCTGAGTATGTTGTTGTTGCATATGGTATATGCGCCTATATAGCCAAGAAGGCTGTTGACGAGCTCAGACTCATGGATATAAAGGCAGGGATGATTAATCCTGTAATTCTCTCGCCTCTATCAGACCTGAATGGGCAATTCGTGAGGGCAAAAAAGATATATGTTGTAGAGATGAGTAACGGTCAGTTATACCGTTATATAAAAGGTTATGTCGGGGGTGTTGAGATGAAAACCTATAATGCTTACGGTGGATTGATCCCGGATAAGGGGGGTCTCATAGATTATATAAAGGGGTCGCTCTGATGGATGAGAAAAGAAAGATAGAAAAGGTCTATGGCTTTCCTGAGATATTAACAGAGAAAAAAGCCCACTTCTGTCCTGGTTGCTCCCATGGTATAATGACAAAGGTTATATCAGAGGCCATAGGCGAGATGGGGCTTGAAGATTCCTCAATAGGCGTATATGGCGCTGGATGTGCTGCTATTATGTATGACTATATAAACATAAAGGGTGTGGCTGCCCCACCTGGTGGTGCAGTAGGCATAGCTACCGGTATTAAATCCGCAGGAAAGGGCTCCCTTGTCTTTGCATATCAGGGGGAAGGTGACCTTTTTTATGGGTTATCATCCCTTATAGGTGCTGGGGTCAGGGGCGAAGGGATAACAATTATCTGTGAGAATAACCTAAATATGGGGATATCAGGTGGTGCAATGAGCCCTGCAACACCTGTGGGTGTCATGACCACCACATCACCACAGGGGCGGCATATTGCATCATACGGTGCACCTGTAAGCATTGCAGAGATGCTCAAGGACATAAAGGGTATAAAATATATTGCCCGATGTTCTACCCATTCTCCAGGGGCTGTGAGAAAGACAAAGTCTATCATTAAAAAGGCATTTGAGCTACAACTATACGGTGAAGGTACAGCCTTTATCGAGGCCCTCGGCATGTGCCCCACAAACATGCACCTTACCCCGGTAGAGGCAGCATTAAAGATAAGAGAGGTCTATGGCGAATTACAGACAGGAGAGATTAAACACCCATGAAGGAGATACATTTCATAAAGGATAGATGCATAAGGTGTGGTGCATGCAGTGTTGCCTGTGCTGCAGAACATAATAAAAATCATCATCTATACGATTCACTGATAAATATACCCTTTGCACCAAAACAAAAAACTGTTTTTCAGGTTGAACAGGGAGAGGCTTTGCCTCACCCTTTGAGATGTAGAAATTGTGAGGAGCCTGCCTGCATGGAGGCATGTATATCCGGGGCAATGAACAAGGAGCACAGGGTTTTTAGCAATTGGAAGAGGTGTATTGGTTGTTTTATGTGTGTAATGAACTGTCCCTACGGTGCAATACTGCCTTTTTTTGGAAAGGCAGTAAAGTGCGACCAGTGTCTTTTTACAGAAAAACCTGCATGCGTTAGGGCATGTCCTGTTAATGCGCTGGTATTTGTGGATTCTCACGACCTCTCTCTTGTAAGAAAACAAAAACGATGGCGCAATAGAAAAGATATGGATGCGCCGCTTCTCAGAGCAAGATATTGATGGATTATATCATCCTCGGAAACGGTATAGCAGGGATTCAGGGTGCATTAAACATAAGAAGATACGACAGAGAGGGTGATATAACCATTATAACTGATGAAGAGTATGGGTTTTATTCAAGGCCTATGATTACCGATATAATGACAGGGAAGAGACGGCCAGAAGAGATTATACTTATGGGAGAGGAAGGATATAGGGCCTTCGGGTTTAAGTTTATGAAAGGACTGAGCATTAAGAGGATTGACCTTGAAAAAAGGTGCCTCTATTCATCCCAGGACAGGATAAAATTCCATAGACTCTTGATAGCCACAGGGGCAAGGCCAAAGAGGATAAAAAAACATAGGGACGGGGTATATTACCTCAGGTCTATTAAGGATGCGCTGGATATAAAAAGACAACTTAAAAACACAAAAAAGGCCATAGTCTATGGTGGCGGCCCAGTAGGCATAAAAGCTGCCTATGCCCTTTTATCGTGGGGGATGCCTGTGAGTATAATGGTAACCTCTCCCCAGATTATGTCACGGGTCTTTGATAAAAAAACAGCTTCTGTGTTCCAGCGTTTATTTGAGGAAAATGGTGCAAAATTCTATCTAGGCAGCTCTATTGAAGATTTGGTATGGCAAAAAGGCCTAAAGGGTGTGGTCACCGACAGGGGGGACTATATAGATGGGGGCATCCTTATAGTGGGGAAGGGGGTAGTTTCTCATACTGAGATTGCAGAAGATGCAGGCATATCAGTAAATGAAGGTATAATCGTCAATGATATGATGGAGACAAGCGAGGATGGTATATACGCAGCCGGTGATGTGGCAGAGACGAATACGGGGCCAGGCAATAAAGGAAGGGTATTTGCCCTATGGCACACCGGGGCTGAGCAGGGGAAGGTGGCCGGGGCAAACATGGCAGGGGAAAAGAAGATATACAATGGTTCTGTCAGTTCAAACAGTGTTGAGTATTTTGGCATGAAGGCCATATCCATGGGGACTATGGAAGGAGAAGGACTGAAGGAGGAGATATACGAGGATAAAGATGGATACAGGAGGTTCATGTTCAGGGATGAACTCCTTGTGGGCGCCATACTTGTGGGGAATATCCAGGGTGCAGGGATACTCCTTAATGCCATAAAGAAAGGGACACCCCGTTCTATATGGAAAAGAGACTTTCTATCATCCCATTGGCCATGCCTGTCTATCCACCCCAACATAACAATGGAGGTCTTGTTTTGAGGTTAAAACACGAAGTCATGATAGGAAATTTTGCAATTGCCCGAGGTCTTGTTGAGGCAGGTCTTGAGCTGGCAGCAGCATACCCAGGCACCCCGAGTTCAGAGATACTCCCCGGGATAATTGAATTTAACAGGCGGGAGAGAGGCAGTATTTATGCCGAGTGGTCTGTAAACGAAAGATGCAGCCTTGAGGTTGCCCTTGGTGCTGCCATGATAGGAAAGAAGGCAGCAGCCATGATGAAACAGGTCGGTCTAAATGTGGCATGCCCCCCTTTTTTAGGCGCCAAGGAGATGAAAATAAAGGGAGGGCTTGTCCTTGTGGTCTGCGATGACCCGGGACCCCAGTCATCACAGACAGAGCAGGATACAAGACTCATCTCAGCACTTTTTGGTGTGCCTGTATTTGACCCATCATCACCGGCAGAGGCAGCAGACATGGCCTATTATGCCCTCAACTATTCCTTTGAAAACAAGATGCCTGTAATCCTCCGCTCCACCCACAGGGTAAGTCATTCAAGGGAGCCTGTGGCCATATTCCCAGTAGGCAAGAGGAGGCCTGATATAAAAGAGGGGGTGATAGGACTGAAAAAGGGCGAGAGATACAGGACTTCAAGGCTGGGTATCGTAGCCTCTGGCATGTCCTTTTCTGTAGCCATGGATGTCCTCTCGGAAAAAGGCATTGAAAAGGATATCCCTGTCTACAAGGTGTGGGCAATAAACCAGGGCAGGATAGTATGTAAAAATGGACAGGACATCTTGGACTTTATGGATAAGGCAGAGAAGGTACTGGTCCTTGAGGAGACAGATGCAGTCATTGAGCTTATAATAGGAAATAGAGATAAGGTCCTCGGCAGGAGAAACGGATATGTCCCTGGGGCAGGAGAGCTCACATACAATGTAATAAGGGATGTTATAGAGAGGGCAGCAGGGGAAACAGGGGTCTTAAAAGACAGGTTCATCCCGGACAACACCATTGAAGATGCCTTAAAGGGGTTAGATATACCACGGAGGCCCCCAAAGCTATGCGCAGGTTGTCCTCACAGGGCCTCATTCTATGCCATGAGATATTCCTTCCCCGATGCCATATTCCCCGGGGATATAGGCTGTTATACCCTTGGTATCTCCCTTGGTGCTGTAGATACATGCATAGATATGGGTGGCGGCCTGAATCTTGCATCTGGCTTTTTTGAATCCTTTAGACAGGACAAAAGCATTGTCCCCATAATTGCCACCATAGGCGACTCCACATTCTTCCATGCAGGCCTTGCGCCCCTGTATGATGCTGTAATCAAGAACAAAAGTATAGTCCTCGTTATTATGGATAACGGTACCACTGCCATGACAGGGATGCAGCCAACACCCCAGACAGGCATAACTGCCCAGGGAGAGAAAAATACCCCCATATTGATAGAGGAAATAGTCAAGGGCATGGGTATAAAATTTTTAAAGATAGTAGACCCCTATAACCTGCCGCTCATGATAGAGACCATAAAAGAGGCATTTGGGTTTATATCATCAGGGGAAGAAGGCAGGGCAGGGCCTGCCATAATTATTGCAAGAAGGGAGTGTCTCCTTTACGGAAAAGGAAAGGATAGATCTATTCTTGACAGTGTTGCCCTCGAGAAGAACTGTATAGGGTGCAGGAGCTGCCTTAACCTGTTTGACTGTCCTGCCTTTATATGGGACAAGAAGAACAACAGGGTATACATTGATGATGGTTTATGCACTCGGTGCGGGGTCTGCCTTTTTGTATGCCCCATGAATAGGCAGGGAAAGGGTGTTTTTGGATTCCAGGACAGCTATTTTATAAACCACAGGGTCTAATAAGGTTTGGCAGGAAACTCAATAAGGGATGGCCTCAAAACTCTCCATCATCATAATCACAAGGAACACAAGGGAACTCTTAAGGGGGCTCCTCGATTCCATAGAAAAAGACATATCCCTTAGACCTCTTTTAACAGAGACAATAATTGTAGATAATGCCTCTGATGACAACACAGAGGAGATGGTGAGGCTATCCTTTCCCCATGTCATCTATATAAAAAACAAAAAAAATATGGGTTTTGCCAAATCGGCAAACATGGGCTTCTCAAAGACAACCGGGGACTATATACTCTTTTTAAACTCCGATACCATTGTCCTGCCCGGGGAGATAAAAAAAATAATAGATTTTATGGAAAAAGAGGGGTCAGCAGGGATATGTGCACCCCAGCTCGTATACAGCGATATGAGACCCCAACGATCATTCGCCTATGTCCCGAGGCTCTTATTCGAGATTGTCCCCAGGTCCTTCCTTGAGTTTCTATTTCCTAAGAAATATGAAAGGAAAAACAGGACATTTATTGGGCCAAAAGAGGTGGAGTCGCTGATAGGGGCTGCCTTTATGGTAAGGAGGAAGACATTTGAGATGCTCTCCGGCTTTGATGAAAGGTTCTTCTTTTTTCTCGAGGAGACTGATCTATGCGTGAGGGCAAGAAAAGAAAACCAGGGCGTTGTGTTTTATCCTGATGCAAAGATAATCCATCTCCAGGGCAAGACAGTGTCAAAGATGTGGATAAAGGGCAGGATAGAATACAATATATCCCTTTATAAATTCATAAGAAAACATCATTCTCTTTTTTATTACAGTGTATTTAAATCCATAAGGTTTACAAAGGCAGTATTTTTGATAGTCTTTTTGACAGTGTTTCCAGTGCTGCTTCTGGGTAGACATACAAAAAGAAGCTATAGGTATTACTGGAGACTTTTTGTCTGGCACATTAAGGGGTGCCAGGAGGATGCAGGACTAAATGATTTAGACCTAAAGGCCTAACCCTTGAGATATACCACTACCACTAAAGCAGGATGGTATTAGAATCAAAGAAGTCTTTAGTCTGTTGTCTATTGGTTATAAATTAGGTCTCCAAGACAAAGATAACCTCGAGGGTCACCCTGTATTCCACTATCTTGCCATCCTCTACCCTTGCCCTCTGTTCCTTCACCCTTAGCCCTGTAATGCCCCTTAATGTCTTGGCAGCCCTTTTAAAGCCTATGTGTATCGCATCCTCGAAACTCTTGGGCGAGCCGGCAATAACCTCAGTCACCCTTGCAACTCTTCCTTCGGACCTCATTGGAAACCCTCCTCCTTTTTACATATCTTCTTTATGTCATTAATATTTTTTAAAACCTAACAGGAACTATAGCCTCTGTCAACTAATTTTTCTAAGACTTTTGCAAAACCCAGCAAAGGTCTTAGAATTTATCCTGTTTTTTAGCTAAATTTTTATAACTATATGAAGAATATACTACTAACTATGGATGGGTGGCTTGATTATTTAATAATATTAATAAAATCTCATTGCCAAACTGATTCATTTTTTATATGATTGTTAAATCATGGTCTCAGGGGCAAAAAAAGGGCATAAAGCACTTAACTATGTCTCTGAACTCATCAAGATAGGTATAGCCTTATCCTCTGAACATAATATAGAAAGGCTCCTTGAGATGATTGTTGATCAGGCAAGGAGACTTACCAATGCCGATGGCGGCACCCTCTACATATTAAATGATGAAAAAACAGCCCTGGATTTTGCTATTGTCCAGAATGCATCTTTGAATGTCCGCATGGGTGGGTCAGGAAAACCTATGAAATGGAAGCCTGTTAACCTTAAAAACATAGACGGCAGCCCCAACTATACCAATGTCTCATCTTATGTGGCACTATCAGGGGAGGTTATTAATATATCCGATGTATATAATGCAAAAGGATTCAATTTCGATGGCACAAAAAGGTTTGATGCAGGGACAGGATACCGTTCCAAGTCCATGCTCGTTGTGCCCATGCGTAACCACGAGAACGATATTATTGGTGTCCTGCAGCTTTTAAATGCCATAGACAAGAAAACAGGTAAGATAATAAAATTTTCCCGAACAAGCCAGGATATAACCCTCTCCCTTGCCTCACAGGCAGCCATTGCCCTTACTAACAACAGGCTTATTCAGGACCTTGCCAACCTATTAGAATCTTTTATAAGGTCCATTGCCGCTGCCATAGATGAGAAATCACCATACACAGGTGGCCACGTAAAGAGGGTAGCAGGGCTGGTAATGGACATAGCGGAGAGGATAAACCAATGTACAGAGGGATATTTTAAAGACATACATTTTTCTGCTGATGAGCTCAATGAATTGAGGATTGCAGCATGGCTCCATGATGTGGGAAAGATCACCATGCCAGAACATGTTGTGGACAAGGCTACAAAGCTTGAGACCGTATGCGACAGGGTCATGCTTTTAAAGACACGCTTTGAGATATTAAAAAGGGACTATGAGATAAAGCTCCTAAAGGAGAAGATCATCAGCGAATATGGGGAAAACTCAATAAAAAAAGAGATGACAGAAGATATTTTTTACAGGACCCTCCAGGATGACCTGGACTTTATTATAAACCTGAATAAAGGGAGTGAATTTGTAGATGATGCCATGATTGAAAGGCTAAACTCCATAAAGACAAAAACGCTCTTTATAGATGGGAAGCCCATGCCCCTTATTACAGACGATGAGTTATATAACCTGAGCATAAAGAGGGGGACCCTAAATTGTGAGGAAAGGGCAATAATCAATAATCATGCTGCCCTTACATACAAGATGCTGTCGCAATTACCATTTCCTAAGAAATTAAGACGTGTCCCCGAGTATGCATCAGCCCATCATGAGTGCCTTAATGGAACAGGTTATCCATTCGGGTTAAAAGAAGAACAGATACCCCTTCAGGCAAGAATAATTGCCCTTGCAGATGTCTTTGAGGCCTTAACTGCCAAAGACAGGCCATACAAAAAGGCAAAGACCCTGTCAGAGGCCATTAAGATAATGACCTTTATGGTAAAAGACAGGCACATTGACCCTAATCTATTTGATTTTTTTGTAAAGGAGAAGATATATCTCGATTACGCAAAAAAAGAGCTCTCCCCAACACAGATAGATATAGAGACCATAGACTAAAGACCACAGACTCAAAAACTTGAGTGATTCCAAAGGGTTTATTTGCCTTAATCCATTTTGGATTTACGATTTGCATTTATTAATGGTGGTCTCAGGGAAATGACCCGCAGTTATGCTGTTATTTAAGTAAAAATGTCAACCCGCTGGACAGACAGACCAAAACACCATAGAGAAAAATACCCATACGAAAACTGTATATATCCCCTGCCACACCGAGAAGATAGGGGACAATGCCGAGTCCAAAGATAACACCCAGTGTTACTATAAAGCCTGTAGCCATGCTCCTGTGCTCTTTATCAAAAATCTTTGATATATAGACAAGGCCAATGGGAAAGAAACCAGTGGATATGCTTGCCTGGAGAAACAGCATGATCTTTACTATACCTATGTCCCTATATGCCAGAAGCATGGTTAATACGCCGGTTATAAGTATGAGAAAAAACAACAGCCTCTTGATGCTAAACCTATCAACTACAAAGCCTGTGGAGATTGCCACAAAAATGCCTCCAAGCCTTGATATCCCGAAGATTTTGTTGGCATAGTCAACAGGAAGGGCCAGTTCTTTGGAGAGATAAAGGGGGATAACGAAATATACACCAAGACATGCACCGGCAGCAGATATCCATACGAGACCCATGAGCCAGAGGTATCTATCTCTAAAGAGGTTCCCAAGGGACTCGGCCTTTATCCTGGGCACCTTTAGTTCCTTGGAGATAAGAGAAAACAACACAGTCAGGATAATAAAGATTACCCCAAAGACAATAAACATCTGACGCCAGTTCATAAGACCCAGTAAAAATATGGCAATAAAAGGTGCGCTGAATATGCTCAAAGAGGCTGCTGAGTCGTGTATTGCCAGTACCCGCCCCCATGTGTTTCCCTCGAAATAGTCTGTTATCAGAGGTATTATGGAGGGGAGGTATATGCCTGTTGATATGCCAAGCATAAAACTTATTAATATCAAGGGGTTAAATTCCTTTACAAAGGATATGGTGAAAAAACATATGGTAGAGATAATCAAAGAAAATATAATGGAGCGCTTGTATCCAAAGAAGCCGGATAAAAGACCTGATAGGAAAAGGGATGTCCCGTATCCTATGGATGTAAATGTAAAAAGACTGCTCGCCTTTCCGTGGCTTACAAGAAACTCATCCTCTATTAAAGGCATAATGGGTGAATAGATGGTCCTGACGCTGAAGTTCATAAACCAGATAAACCAGAAGAACATGATGAGGGCAAGCGCCCTGCCCCTCACAGATGTATATCGATGCATTATCATAATTTATACTTTTATCAAGGAAAGATTTCAATGTATTATTGCGAATTTCAATGTTTATATGTTAAAAACAATCATCAGTTAAAAATAAAAGGAAGAGATATGATGAACATACCCATGATTAATCTAAAGGCCCAGTACAGGAAGACAAAAAAGGATATAATGAAAAATCTAACAGAGATACTTTCAGAGCAGAGGCTCATATTGGGCAAATACTGCAGGCTCCTGGAGGAATCCATATCTGCCTATGTAGGTGTACCAGAGGCCATTTCCTGTGCCAATGGGACGGATGCCCTTATACTATCCCTTATGGCACTGGGGATTAAAGAGGGTGACGAGGTCATAACAACTCCCTACACATTTTTTGCAACAGCGAGCTCAATAGCCCTCGTAGGGGGAAGGCCTGTCTTTGTTGATGTAAAAGAAAAAGACCTAAATATTGACCCTGAGCTTATATCCAGGGCAATAACAAAAAAGACAAAGGCCATAATCATTGTCCATCTGTTTGGCAGGCTCTGTGATATGGATGAGATATTAAAAATCAGCAAGGCCCACAATATCCCTGTGGTAGAGGATATGGCCCAGGCCCTTGGCTCAGGCAATGCCAATGGAAAGGCAGGAAGTTTTGGCGATATAGCTGCCTTGAGTTTCTATCCTACTAAAAATCTGGGCGGTATAGGTGAGGGCGGCATGGTCCTGACAAAAAGGCATGACCTTGGTAAAAAAGTGAGAAAATTGAGGGTCCACGGTATGGGTGATACAACTTATCACCACGAGATGATAGGCATGAACAGCAGGCTCGACGAGATAAAGGCGGCAGCACTTGTGGCAAAGTTTCCATTTCTTGAGGAGTGGAACAGGAAAAGGATTGATAATGCCATATTTTATAACACGAACCTTAAAGACCTCCCCCTTATCCTCCCTGAGATACCGGATGACGGCTCTCATATATTTCACCATTATGTTGTAAGGACAGAGAAAAGGGACGGCCTCCAGTCTTTTCTCAAAGAAAAGGGGATACAGACAGGTATATACTATCCCATCCCCCTCCATCTCCAGGAATGCTTCCGGTATCTTGGTTACAGAGATGGTTCATTCCCCATTTCAGAGCGTGCGGCAAAGGAGAGTCTGGCAATACCCGTATATCCAGAGCTGAAAAAGACAGAAAAAGACTATATTGTCAGGATGATAAGGGGATATTTTAAAGAGCATGGTTTATAATCTTACATATACATGTTGACAAATATAAAATCATTTTACAAAATAGGTTGATATGAAACTGTTAAGTGTTGTTTTTGCCTGCTTTTTTTTAGCCTTTTTCTCTGCATCGTGCAACAAAGAGCTCAAGAGCCTGAAGGAAGAGGTAAGGCTCCTAAAGGAAGAGAACAACTTTTTAAAGGCTGAGAATATAAGCCTGAAAAAGGAGATAGAGGAGCTCTATAAAAAATTAGACGAGAGGCTTGAAAAAGAAAAAGAGGCTCAAAAGTTAAAAGAAGGGGCAAAGGAACATACCCAGGCCAAAGAGACAGCCACAAAAAAGACAAGATAGCCTTTTTAGCGTTGCAAAAAGGGTATCTCAAATCCATTAAAGCCAGATATGAGGAATATTAAACTTGTTATATCCTATGATGGGACATGTTATCATGGATGGCAGTGTCAGCCTGATTTGATTACTGTCCAGGAGACGCTGATAAAGGCAGTAGAAAGGATTGTCAACCACAAGATAAAGCTCTATGGGGGGGCAAGGACAGACAGTGGTGTCCATGCCATGGCACAGGTAGCCAATTTCCATACCGTAAGCAAGATAGAGACAAAAAACCTCTTAAGGGGTTTAAACAGCCTCCTGCCAGGGGATATACGTATAAAGGGGGTCTATGATGTAGAAGAATCCTTCCATTCAAGATATTCAGCGAGGAGTAAGACCTATGTCTATACCATATTGAACCGGCCCTTTGATTCACCCTTCTATACCCGCTATGTATGGCATATCCCTTATCCCCTTGATGTCCCATCCATGAACAGGGCCGTAAAATATATCAAAGGTGAGCACGATTTTTCTGCCTTCAAAAAGAAAAATGAATCATATAGTAGTCACATTAGGTGTGTATTAAGGTCAGGGGTCAAAAAAAGGGGGGATTTTATCTATGTATTCATAGAGGCCACGGGTTTCTTAAGGTATATGGTCCGTAATATTACAGGGACTCTGGTGCTTATAGGGCAAGGGAGATTAAAAGAGGACTCCATATCAGAGATACTGGCCTCAAAAGACAGGGACATGGCAGGACCTACTGCACCGGCCAGGGGTTTATTCCTTAAGGAGATATACTACTGATGAGAGGCCTCATTTTTGTAGAATTTAAGCAAAAAAATTGCTAATATTTCCAGTGATAAAAAAGACTGTTAACAGGAGGTAGTGATGAACATTTTTTCAGCAGGTGATATATTTCAGTTTGCCATGAGGATAGAAGAATATGGTGAGATATTCTATCACAAGGCAGCCCTAAACGCAGAGAATGAGGAGGTAAGCAGGATATTTAACCGCCTCGCCGATGAAGAGGCAAAACACAAGACCATATTCCAGGACCTTTATTCAAAGGTTAAGGATAACAGGCCTGCAGAGAGCTATCCCGGGGAGTACATGGCCAATCTCAGGGCATTTCTTGACGGAAAGGTGATATTTATAAAAGAATCACAGGAAAAGGAGCTTGCCATTATAAAAGACACAGCCTCTGCAATAGATTTTGCCATCCAGAGGGAGCTCGATTCTATACTCTACTATCAGGAGTCAAAGCAGTTTGTCCACGAAAATCAGCAAAAACTTATAGACGATATTATCAATGAGGAGAGAAAGCACTTTGCTGTCCTCTCTGACCTGAAAAAATCGCTAAACAAATAACAGGTTAAGGCCTTTAAAAAAACTTTTAAATAAAGACCAGGTCAATAGGGGCGTCTGTCACCCTCTCCAGGCAGTCCTTTCGTACTATAAAGTCTACCTCTATACCTATAGCGCCCCTGCCTGGGAATATGAATTTAGGCTCAAAGGCAAAGACCATACCCTCCTGCAGGATAATACTGTGCCTCGGTGTTATCACCGGGAGCTCGTTGATCTCAAGCCCGAGGCCATGGCCTATGAAACCCACCTTACCCTTGCCATGACCCATAAAATGGTCATCAAGATCTGCCTTTTTAACTATGCTGTGCGCCCTTTCATAGACCTCTTTTCCATTGATGCCCTCTTTTGCAAAATCCATGGTAGTCTCTACTATCTCTCTGGCAATATCATAGGGTTTTCTAAAAAATTCATCGATGTTCCCTATCACATATGCCCTTGTCTCATCGGTTATATAGCCATTATAACCACCACCGTAATCAAGTAGTATTGGTATACCCCTTCTGATTACATTCATTGATGCGCCCTGGGCTATGGCATGGGTGATTCCTACACCGGCTATGGGTACATCGCCTGATGACGGTATAGTGCAAGACCTTTCATGGGTTATGTATATATTCATCATCTCCTGATTAAGGCCCCTCATCCTTAAAAATCCCTGATGCCCTTTTTTTCTGCCCTCTGCCCCCAGTATGGCATCTATCTCAAGCTCTGTCATCCCCTCTCTTATAACATCCTTTGCCCTACCGAGGACAAAGGATGTGACCTCCCCGGATTTTTTTATCTGTTCAATCTCAAAAGGGCTCTTGATGAGTCTTAAATCCTTTATCTCATTGGATATGTCCACTACATTGCCTATTTTTAGGATATCCCTCCACCTCTCAAAGAGTGCCACAGGGACCACATCAAACTCCATCCCCAAAGTAGTGCCTTTTATACCCCTCTCATTGAGGATATCCCTTATATCCCTTTCCCTCTTGATAGGTATGAAATCAAAAGGTGTCTCGTATCTTACCCTGTCTGCATTTCTCTCCACAAAGAGCATGGGCTCTCCATCTACAGGGACAATGAGTGCGCCCTTCTGGACAGTCCCGGCAAAATAGAAGAGGTCTACATTCTGTATTATAAGGGATAAATCAACACCCTTTGCCTCCATCTTTTTCTTGAGGTTTAATATCCGCTTTTCCAGTTCCTCTTTAGGTGTCAGTTCACCAACGCTTAAGTTCCTCAACATATTCCTCGACCCTCCTCACAACTTCTTCTTTTTTAACCCTGATAGATTCTTTCTTGTCCCTTTCCTTGATCTCAACAAGGCCTTCTTTAAGGTTCCTCTCACCTATGGTTACCCTCAAGGGGATACCCATTAAGTCACAGTCTTTAAACTTTACACCCGGTCTCTCCTGCCTGTCATCAAAAATAACATCTATATTCTTTTCGAGAAGCTGTCTGTATATAGCCTCGGCAAGCTCCATGCTCTCGGCATGGGAGCTATTTACAGGCAGTACATCTACCTCAAATGGTGCAATGGCAGCAGGGAGTATCATGCCGTTCTCGTCATTGCCCTGTTCTATGGCTGCTGCCACAATCCTGCTGACACCAATGCCATAGCAGCCCATGACCATGTATCTCTCCTCGCCGTTTTTATCGAGGAATGTTGCCTTCATGGCCTTGCTGTATTTAAGGCCGAGCTTAAAGATATGACCTACCTCTATACCCCTTGTAGAGGTAAGTGTGCCAGGACAACGGGGGCATCTATCGCCTTCCCGGGCAATCTTTATGTCATAAAAGCCTTCTGCAGTAAAATCACCGAGATTGGCGTTTATTATATGGACATCTCTTTCATTGCCCCCTACTACAAAATCCTCCATATATAGAATATCCCTGTCTGCATATAGGGGTATCTTTAAACCGATGGGGCCGGAAAAACCTAGGGGTCCTCCTGTAACATCCTCTATGGTTGTCTCATCGGCAAGCTCCATATAGTCCAGCGACAGGAGGTTTCTCATCTTTGTTTCATTTATCTCCCTGTCGCCCCTGATAAGGACGCCTATAACACCTCTATCTGTATTATATATAATGGTCTTGATAAGCTCACCGGGAGAGACATTTAGAAAAGATGAGACCTCATCTATCCTTCTCTGGCCTGGGGTATCTACTTTTTTAAAATAGCCTTTTTTAGATGAATGGGGTACTGTATCTGGATAACCTACCTCTGCCCTTTCAAGGTTTGCAGCATATCCACAGGCATCGCAGGATATTATTATATCCTCTCCTGTATCGGCAAGGACCATGAACTCATGGGAAAAACTGCCTCCAATCTGTCCTGTATCTGCCTCCACAACCCTGAATCTAAAACCGCATCTCTTGAATATATTTGTATATGCATCATACATATCCCTGTAGCTCTTCTCTGCACCCTCCTCATCCACATCAAAGCTATAGGCATCTTTCATCAAAAACTCCCTGCCCCTCATAACACCAAACCTGGGCCTTATCTCATCCCTGAATTTGGTCTGTATCTGATAGAGATTTACAGGGAGCTCCCTGTATGAGCGTATCTCCCTCCTCACAAGGTCTGTTACCACCTCTTCATGGGTAGGGCCGAGACAGAGCTCTCTGTTGTTTCTATCGAAAAACCTTAAGAGCTCTTTGCCATATTTATCCCATCTTGTGCTCTCCTCCCATAGTTCTTTTGGCTGAACAAAGGGCATGAGTATCTCCTGTGCACCCTTTTTGTTCATCTCCTCCCTTATGATATTTTCAACCTTTCTTAGGGATTTTAGTCCCAGGGGCAACCAGGTATATATACCGGATGCAAGCCTCCTTATAAAGCCAGCCCTTAGCATGAGCCTATGGCTTATTACCTCTGCCTCTTTTGGATCCTCTTTCACTGTGGGGATAAACATCTTTGAAAAAAGCATCTATTAGCCTCCTCTTCCTGTGTATATCTTATAGGTCAATCTTTATAGGCAGCGAGAAACTCCACTATCTCATGGGTCCTCTCAACAGCATCACAGAAGCCTTCTATGGGTATCCTTTCATTCCTGCCGTGCATCCTCACTACATCGTCTTTGGATAAGACCACAGGGAAGAATCCATAGGATGGTATGCCGAGGTTCCTGAAGTAACGGAGGTCTGATGCACCTGTGAGAAGAGATGGCAAAACAGGTATCTCCCCCATAGACCCCTCTATGACCTTTTTAATGCCCTTAAAATAACCGGTATTATAGGGCGATGGAATAGGGTCAGATGTCCCGCTGCTTATCCTTACAATCTCTATATCCCTTCCACATAGTCTCTCTATCTTTTTCATAAAGGCCTCTCTATCCTCCTGGGGAAGCAGCCTTGCATCAAAGTATGCCTCTGACTCAGATGGTATTACATTTATCTTCTCGCCGCTTTTCAATATGGTAAGGGTCACTGTGTTTTTTATAAGGGCATTATAAAAGGGGTTGTCTTCTATTGCCTTCTTGAACCTCTTATCTTTCAATGCCTCTTTGAGAGACGGAAACTTAAAGCCCCCGAGCCCCTTTCCTTTCAGTATCCCGGTAAGATAGGTATTCACAACGCCTGTTACCCTCACAGGCCATTCATACGATAGTATAGAATGACATGCCCTTATAATCTTTTCATTGGCAGTGTCTTTTGTGGGCATAGAACCATGACCACCTGTGCCCCTTGCCTTTATCATAAACTGGCTCAATTTTTTTTCTGCCACTGCTATCTGGGCATGGATAAAGCCATCCTCCTCTATAATACAACCGCCTTCGCTTAAGACAAAGGATGCATCTTTGAGGTCTTTCACCTCGTTGAGCATAAATTCCACACCGTATTGACCCCCCACCTCTTCATCGCATGTGGCAAGGAATACAATGTCTCTCTCCGGTATAATTCCTTTTTTCTTAAGACCTATAAAGGCAAGGAGATGACATATAATCTGTGATTTCATGTCTATAGTACCCCTGCCATATATAAAACCGTCCTTTAGCTCCCCTGAGAATGGATGGACCTCCCATTCGTCAGGGTTTGCTGGGACCACATCTATATGACCTAAAAGTATTATAGGCCTGCCCTTTTCCCTTCCTTTTATCCTTGATATGAGGTTGGCCCTCTTTTTAACCGGTAGATAGACCTGTGTCTCCATACCCTCTCTTCTCAATATATCCTCGAGAAAGGCAACGGCATCCTCCTCATTACCCGGGGGGTTGGTTGTGTTTATCCTTATAAAATCTGTAAGTAGTTTTACTGCATATTCTCTCTCTGTCATATTATCCTCTCAACAAAATTTTTATTGACTTGAAAAAAGTAAAGGCTGGTATTGAAAAAGCGTAAAACAGGGCATAAAAAATAAAAAGGGGGTTACCCCCCCTTAAAGCTGCTTAGTTATTTCTTGGTCTTTTTCTCCTTTTTTGTGGTCTTCTTTGTGTCCTTTTTTGGTGCAGCCTTTTTGCAACCCATAATAACACCTCCTGTTTTTTAAGACCATATTATTTTAATGGGCAATATTTGTCAATAGGAATAATGAAAAAAAAATATAAATTATTTCAGCCTGCTACAACCTCTTTGACCTCAGGGATCTCCTGTTTTAACTGCTTTTCTACGCCCATCTTCAGTGTCATCATGCTCATGGGGCAGCTACCGCATGCACCACGGAGTTTCACCTTGACAACCCCGTCGACCACATCTATAAGCTCTATGTCTCCCCCATCTCTCTGTAAAAAAGGTCTTATCTTATTAATCACAGCCTCTACCTTTTCTCTCATCTATGCCTCCATATAATTTTTACCCGTTAAGGGGGTAGAAGAATTATAAACATATTTTGTGGATATGTAAATAGAGAGCTTTGAAAAATGTGTTACCCTGGGGGATAATCCTCACGAATAGCAGGATGGTTTTTTTGAGTCTGTAGCCATTTGTCTGTTGTCTATAGTCTTGCTATTAGTCCCTGCAATCTGTTCAAAGGGAAGGGGATTTATAGCCCTACTCAATCTCTACCTTTATCTCTTTTGGCATTGCCTTCTGGGTCTTGGGAACTGTTATCTTGAGTACACCGTCTTTATATGTTGCCTTGGCTTTATCTGCAACCACCTCTGTGGGGAGCTGAACAACCCTCTGAAATGCCCCGTAAACCCTCTCGGACCTGAAGTAATCTGTCTCTTTTATCTCCTCTTCTCTCTTACGCTCACCCTTCACAGTGAGTCTATCTTCTACTATGGATATAGATACATCTTTCGGGTCAATAGACGGGAGGTCAAAGGTCACAACAACATCCTTTTTTGTCTCATGGACATCTACTGCTGGAAGCCATGTCCCTTCCTTTATGGCAGAAAAGCCTGTCTTGTCAAAAAAGTCTTCAAAAAGCTTGTCCATCTCTTCCCTTAGGGTTGGAAACCTTAATTCCCATAAGCTCTTCCATGGTGTCAGTGTCATAATAGCACCTCCTTTTTTATTATTTTGATATGTCTAATCCCCTTCCCTTATCTGTCTTTTCCAGAAACTAACTATACCAAGGGGTCGGAAAAATAGCTGTATCAACTCCCACCCCTGTCTGCCAAAATCATTAAATAGACCGGACAGCTTGTCAATCTGTTCTACGCCCACATCATGGACCTCACATTCACCATCGGGCCTGCAGGCATACACGATATTCTTTTCAGGGTCTATAACTATACCTTTTTTTTCCAGGTCATCCATAGAAAAGATCTTTATTGTGTATTCGAATTTTTCCATCTCCCTATCTCCGATTGTTTTTTTCTAAGTTTTAATATAATATTAATGCATCCGTTTTTATTTTTAAAGCCCCTATGAAAGATTTACCTGTATATATAGAAACTAAATCCCGGGGCAGGCTCGACGAGATAATAGAAGAACTCGAAGATAGGCTTAACCCCTGTGTCCTGTGTCCGAGACAATGCCGGGCAAATAGATATGCAGGCGAGACAGGATACTGCAGGGCCCCTTATGATTTATACATATCCTCTGTCTTTCCCCATTTTGGTGAAGAGTCACCCCTTGTAGGAAAAAAAGGCTCTGGCACCATATTTTTCACACACTGTAATCTAAGGTGCATATTCTGCCAGAACTATGACATAAGCCTCTTTGGTGAAGGCCAGAGATACCCATACAGTATGCTTGCCAGTGCCATGATACAGCTCCAGGAGAGGGGATGCCACAATATAAATCTTGTGACCCCAACCCACTATGTACCCCAGATTATAAAGGCATTGAACATGGCCATAGATAATGGTCTTCATATACCCACTGTATATAACTGCGGGGGCTACGAATCTTTAGAGGTTATAATGCTTTTAGAGGGTGTAATAGACATATACATGCCGGATATAAAATTTCTCAACAGAGAGCTGGCAAAAAGATACTGCAAGGCAGAGGATTATCCTGATGTGGTGAGGTCTGTCTTAAAGGAGATGCAAAGACAGGTTGGTGACCTCAAGACCGATGAAGATGGCATAGCAAAAAGAGGGCTTATTATAAGGCACCTTGTAATGCCATCCTCCGTGGAGAACACAAAAGAGGTCTTAACCTTCATAAGGGAGGAGATATCAGAGGATGCCTTTGTCAATATCATGTCTCAATACCATCCCTGTCTCGGTACAGATGACTTCCCTGAGCTTTCCAGGAGGATTACCAATAAAGAATACACAGATGCACTATACTATGCAGAATCCATAGGCCTTAAAAGGGCCTCTAATCACTGAGCTTTTTCCTCAGTGTATCATTGGCCTTCAGGACCTCCCCGGCATCCTTTCCTGTAATCTCCCAGCTATAGCCACCCTTTGAATCCTTTTTCAGTTTTATCTTTATGTCGCCCCTTAGGTTTTTCTTTATCTCCTCCAGCTCCCTCTTATACTGGGTATCATTCGCGCCTGCCTCCTCTTGAGTCTTCTTGGGAAGGGTCTCCGTTGGCTTACTACAGGAGATGCCAGATAAAAGGATAAATACGGAAAAAAAGAATACGGAAAAAAACCTCATGGATTCATAATACAATCTATTTTTTGTTGTTTTCAACTAAATTGTTGTCTTTGAACATCCAAACAGGGTATAAATGGAATGGACGAGCCATGGGTGTTACAAAGTTTATGATAAGCCCTGAAAAGGAGAGGGCACTCCAGGATAAGATGGCCAGACTGGGTATAAAAGAGGAAGACATCATAGAAAAATTTATCCGCTCCGGGGGCCCAGGGGGTCAAAACGTCAACAAGACATCTACCTGTGTATACCTGAAGCACCTCCCCACAGGCATTGAGGTAAAGTGTCAGAGCGAGCGTTCCCAGGCCCTCAACCGTTTTCTTGCCAGGAGGAGGCTTGTGGAAAAGATAGAGTCACAGGTCCTTGGCAGGGAGAGCGAAAAACAGCGTATGATAGAGAAGATAAAGAGACAGAAACGCAGACGCTCCAGGAGGGCAAAGGAAAAGGTCCTTGCCCTAAAACACATCCAGTCTGAAAAGAAGAAATCCAGGGGTTTTAGGGTAGACCCTTCTGAATTAATCCCTTAAGAGCCTCTCCCTGAGCATGGTGAACCTATTTAAGGGCTTGTTGTTCCTGATGGCTATTGACAGTGCTTTTTTTGTCCCTACTATAAAGACAAGCCTCTTACCCCTTGTGATACCCGTATATATGAGGTTTCTCTGGAGGAGCATATAGTGCTGGGTAAGTACAGGCATGATTATTACAGGGTATTCGCTACCCTGGGACTTGTGGACAGATATGGCGTATGCAAGGATTATCTCATCGAGCTCTAAAAACTCGTATTTTATAATCCTGCTGTCATAGTCCACACAGACCTCCTGCACCTCCTGGTCTATTGAGACAATCCTCCCTATATCACCGTTATAGACATCTTTTTCATAATTATTCCTTATCTGCATCACCTTATCGCCTACCCTGAAGACCTTCCCTGCCCTTACAAGCTCCATGCCGTCCGGGTTTAATGCCTGTTGTAGTTCTCTATTCAGGTTGGCAACACCTGCCAGTCCCTTGTGCATGGGCGTAAGGACCTGTATATCATCCACAGGGTTAAACCCGAACCTACTGGGCACAGCCTCCCTGCACAGATACACTATATATCTTACCACCTCCTCCGGGTCTTCAATCTCTGCAAAGAAGAAGTCTTCATTCTTATTAAAACCCCTTTTTAAATATGGCATCTCGCCTTTATTCACCCTATGGGCATTGACTATTATCATGCTCTCCTTTGACTGCCTGAATATTTCATTAAGCCTCACCGTAGGTATATATCCTGAATCTATTATATCCTTCAGGGTATTGCCCGCCCCTACAGAAGGCAACTGGTCTGCGTCACCAACAAATATCAATGTTGTTTTTGTCTTAACTGCCTTTAATAGGTGATACATCATGATGGTATCTATCATGGATGCCTCGTCTATTATTAAGAGGTCTCCATCAAGGGGGTTGGTCTCGTTTTTCTTAAACTGCCCGTTACTGGGGCTATATTCAAGGAGGCGGTGGATGGTCTTTGCCTCATGTTCTGTGGCCTCTGTCATCCTCTTGGCTGCCCTGCCTGTTGGTGCTGCCAAAAGAACTCTCTGTCCCATCTTCTCGTATATGCTTATGATTGCCTTTATTATAGTAGTCTTTCCAGTGCCCGGTCCGCCGGTTATAATCATAACCTTTGAGTGTATTGCATCCCTGACTGCCTCCAGTTGTTTCGGAGAGAACTCTATCCTTAGAACCCTCTGAACCCAGGTCATGGCATCATCTATGTTGACGAGCCTCATCTGTTTTGGTGTGGATAGGAGCTTTTTTAGCCTCTGGGCAATACCTGTCTCTGAGACATGATATTTGGCGAGATAGACAGCCTTTGATTTATGGTCTCCATCTTTTTCCTTATCTATAAATCTGTCATCGATAATAACCTTGCCTTCCCTGGAGATGGCATCAAGGGCAAGGGGTATTTTATCCCCCTCCACATCAAGGGCCTCACAGCATTTTTCTATAAGGGGTCCGTAGGGATAATAGACATGGCCGTCATCTGATAGCTCATGGAGTATGTGCATGATGCCTGCCTCTGACCTTATCTGTGAATCCTTGGGTATCCCCATCTTTTCTGCTATCTTGTCTGCGGTCTTAAAGCCTATGCCAAAGATGTCCATGGCAAGCCTGTATGGGTTTTCCCTGACTACCCTTATTGAATCATTTTTATAGTGTCTATAAATCTTTACTGCATAGGTAGGGCTTACCCCATTGCCCTGGAGGAATATCATAACATCCCTTATCTCTTTCTGCTCCTCCCAGGCCTTTTTTATCATCTCTACCCTCTTTTCCCCTATACCTTCCACCTCTTTGAGCCTCTCTATGTCCTCCTCTATAATCCTTAAGGTCTCCTCTTTGAACCTCGATACAAGACGTTTAGCCATAACAGGGCCTATGCCTTTTATCATCCCTGAGCCAAGGTATCTTTCTATACCCTTGGATGTAGCAGGGAGAAGGGTCTCGTAAGAGGTGATCCTGAATTGTTCTCCATATTTAGGGTGGTTATCCCAGTAGCCATATGCCTTTAAGACCTCTCCCGGTGATATAGAATACATGGTCCCTATCACAGTGATAAGGTCTTTTCTCCCCTGAATCCTCATCCTGGCTATGGTATAGCCGTTTTCCTCATTGTTGAAGGTAATTCTCTCTATCTGGCCTTTTATCTCGAGTTTTGTCCGTTTATTATCCATAGGGTATTGCTCTGGGGCACATCCTTGTGTAGCTCTTTTATTAAGTCGGTAGTCTATAGTCTGTGTCTCTAAAACTCAGGCCCTAATAAGCTCCATAAATCTGCAGGGTTGTTCAAGGGCATTGAATATAATATAAAATATCCATGCAAAATGAAAGTTAATAAATGCTTGTTATTTTTTATCCCTTAATATAAATTAATTATAGGCCTTTACAAAAATTATAAAGGTGTCAATAATAAAAAATCTATAGAGAAAAGGTGGATTATGAAACTCGGTATCCTTGTTATAGACGATGAGGATGGTATCAGGAGGTCCCTAACAAGGATACTCAGGGAAGATGGATATATTGTCCATACTGCACCCAACGGCGAAGAGGCGTTGAGCCTTGTAAGAAACAATCCATCCAATCTCGATGTCATAATATGTGACCTGATTATGCCGGGCATAGACGGCATAAGGACCATAGAGGAGATAGGCAAGATACACCACGAGGCCACAAAGATAATCCTTACAGGATATGGCACCCTTGAGTCATCTATAAAGGCCATCGAGGCCGGTATAGACGGTTTCATAACCAAGCCCTTTGAAAACAAGGAACTTAAATGGAAGATAAGGGAGTATTACATAAAGAGGAAGATGAGGCAGTTTATTGCCCCTGATGTATTCAATGAGCTCTTGAATGAGCCTGCCCAGCTCGAACCCAGGATATCCCTGATAACCATACTATTCTCTGATATAAGGGGCTTTACCAGGTTGTCCTCCCTTGTCCCTCCAGATGACCTTGCCGTACTCTTAAACAGGTATTATTTTCAACCTATGAGCGAGATAATAAAGAGACACAGGGGTATGATAGATAAATATATAGGGGATAGCATAATGGCCTTGTTCGGTGTACCCGTGTATCAAGAAAGGCATGAGGAAAATGCGGTCAACTGTGCCATAGAGATGATGGAGCTTATAAGGCAGCTCAATAAGGGATTTGAAATAGGCATAGGTATCAGCACAGGCCATGTGGTTACAGGGATATTCGGTTCTGTAAATAAAAAGGAATATACCGCCTTTGGGATGCCTGTCAACATCGCTGCAAGGCTACAAAAACTTGCTTTACCTGGTGAGGTGGTTATCTCTGAGGACACAAAAAAGGCCTTAAACAACAACATCCCCTTTGAAAGGGGTGGTCTTTTAAGGGTCTCTTCATCATCCGCCCCTGTCACATACTATAAATGGATTGGAAATGGAAATAATACGATTTAATGACATAGTAGAGGAGATTACAAAGTATAATCCCGGTGCAGATGTAGAGATGCTCGAGAAGGCATATATCTTCTCTGCCAAGGCCCACAGGGGACAGACCAGGCTATCTGGGGAACCGTACCTGATACACCCCCTTCAGGTTGCATATACCCTTACCAAGATGAATCTCGATGTCCCCAGCATTGTATCCGGGCTCCTCCATGACACTATTGAGGACTCCTACGTAAGCAAGGAGGAGATAGAGAGGTATTTCGGCAAAGAGGTGGCAGAGATTGTAGACGGTGTAACCAAGATAAGCAAGATCCATCTAAGACCTGCCGAGGACTCAAGGGCAGAGAACATAAGAAAGATGATACTTGCCATGAGCAAGGATATAAGGGTCATATTGATAAAACTGGCAGACAGGTACCACAATATGCAGACCCTTAATTTCCTCTCCGAGGAAAAACAGATTGAGATAGCAAGGGAGGCCCTCGAAATATATGCACCCCTTGCCCACAGGCTCGGCATAGAGTGGCTAAAGGGGGAACTCGAGGACACAGCCTTTAAATACCTAAAACCCCTGGAATACAATATAGTCAGCCAAAAGCTCGCAAAGAAAAGAAAGGAGAGGGAGCAGTATATAAACGAGGTAAAAGACCTCATCAAAAAAAGGCTCGAGGAATCAGGTATAAATGCCGAGGTATATGGCAGGGCAAAAAGGTTGTACAGCATCTATAAAAAGATGTTAAACGAAGGCATAGATGTCAATGACATATACGACCTTACTGCCTTCCGTGTAATAGTCAATACCGTGAAGGAGTGTTACGAGGCCTTAGGCTACATACACTCATTCTTTAAACCCATACCTGGAAAATTCAGTGATTATATAGCCCTTCCAAAGGCAAATATGTATCAATCCCTCCACACAAAGGTAGTAGGCCCACACGGGGAAAAGATAGAGATACAGATAAGGACCCACGAGATGCATAGACTGGCCGAGGATGGGATTGCAGCGCACTGGAAATACAAAGAGGGTAAGCTCTTTGATGCCAAGGAGGACAAGATATTCCAGTGGTTGAGGAGGATAATAGAGTGGCAGCAGGAACTCAAGGACAACAAGGAATTCCTCGAGATATTCAAGATAGATCTCTTCCCGGATGACATATATGTCTTTACGCCGAGAGGGGATGTAAAGGAGTTGCCAAAAGGGGCAACCCCGGTTGACTTTGCCTATGCCATCCATACACAACTCGGTCATACATGTGTTGGGGCCAAGGTGAATGGCAAGCTTGTCCCCCTGAGGCATGTACTGAAGAGTGGCGATATAGTGGATATACAGACCAACCCATCCCATAAACCAAGCAAAGACTGGCTTGGATTTGTAAAGACCTCAAGGGCAAAGGCAAAGATTAGACAGTGGATAAAGACCGAACAACGAGAAAAAAGCATAGAACTCGGCAGGGTTTTACTGGAGAAAGAACTTGCCAAACATGACCTCAGCTTCTCAAAGATGCTGAAATCAGGGGAGCTTGAGGGTCTTGCAAAGGATTTCAGCTATGAGACCATAGAAGACCTTTTTGCCGGTATAGGCTATGGCATCCACACGCCCCTACAGATTATAGGCAAATATGTCCCGGACGAGGAAAAACCGGGCAAGATTAAACAGATAATCAAGACCATTACAAAAACCAGGGATAGCTCTATAAAGATAAAGGGCGTAGATGGTCTGGTGATAAAGTTTGCAAGATGCTGTAACCCTATACCAGGGGACAAGATATTCGGGTTTATAACAAGGGGCAGGGGCCTGACAATCCATGTGGAGGATTGCCCCAATGTCCATACCTACGATGCACAGAGGAGGGTGGAGGTCTCATGGGAGCTCAACAAAGACATGACATATCCTGTAAGGCTAAGGGTTGCCGGTGAAGACAGGAAGGGTCTCTTATCTGATATAAGCACCATTATGTCATCGCACAAGGCAAACATAATAAGCGCCCAGGCCACTACAAACCCAGACAGGTCTGCCGTAGGTGTATATGAGATAGAGATAAAGCACATGTCACAGCTTCAGAAGATTATAAAATCCATACAAAAGGTCAAGGGCGTAAGGACAGTAGAGAGGCTGAGGGGTACAGGTTAATGGTAAAAATGAGACTTGAGTTCCTTGACAAGGCCTATGTTTTCCATGTGGCCTGTCTGTTTTGCCACGACCCGTCCTATAATTGGCCTGTTTAATAGATAGAGGTCTCCTATAAGGTCTAAAACCTTATGTCTTACAAACTCATCCTTATATCTCAGTTTGGTATTTACAACGCCTGTATCGCTGAGCAGTATCACGTTGTTTACCCTGCCCCCGGAGCCAAGGCCCATCTGGTTCAGCCTCTCAAAGTCTTTTAGAAAGCCGAAGGTCCTTGCAGGGGCTATATCTGTCCTGAAGGCGTTTTTCTCATCTATAAAATGATAGTGCTGGATACCTATGGGTTCCGGGTGCACCAGGTCATAGATAACCTCAAAGTGTTCGGCCGGCTCTATATACAGGTGCTTATCATCGGGGAGGTTTTTCAGGGATATGACCTCATTTATCTTCAGGGGTTCAACCCCCTCCTTCTGTTCTACAATCTCTGCCTCCTCTATCTTTTTACAGAGCTCTATGGCTGAGCCATCGAGTATGGGCACCTCCTCGCTCACCTTAATAAGGAGGTTTGTAATACCATACATATGACAGGTTGCCATTAGATGTTCTATAGTCCTGACTATGCATGTCTTCCCCTTGACCGATGATGCATAGCCTATGGAATATACGTAATCTATAAAGGCAGGTATCCTCTCCCCTTCCGGGACGTGTTCGAATACAATGCCCGTGTCCTCTGGCATGGGTAGAAGTATCATCCCGGTCTTGACACCGGAGTGGAGACCTACACCATAGACAACGATGCTCTTACCAATGGTCTTCTGCTTGCATATGTTAGGGCCCTTTGATATGCCTATTCTAAAGTCATCCTTTTTGTCCTGTTGGGGCTCTTTTCCAGCAAGACCCCTTGATATGACCTCAAGGACCTTCTCTATGGTCAGGGGCTTCTCCAGGAAATCAAAGGCACCCATCTTGACGGCCTCCACTGCTGTTGAGATTGTCCCGTGCCCGGAGATGACAATGACAACAGGGTCATTATCCCTTTTCTTTATCTCCCTTAAGATCTGTATACCATCCATCTCTGGCATCCATATATCAAGAAAGACTATATCCGGCCTTTCCTTCTCAAAAATGGATAACCCCATCTTGCCATCCGTTGCCTTAAATACTATAAACCCCTCATCCTCGAGCATGGAAGAGAGGATATCGAGTATGTTCTTCTCGTCGTCTATAATAAGGAGTTTTTTCATAGCCATGGTATTCTACTTTAAATAAAGGGAATTTACAACAAAATCAGAAGATTGCCGCAAGGCATTTAAAAAACTTTGCAAAAATTATGAGGTTTTTATGCATCAATACCTATAAGGATAAGTGGTACAGCTGGGACACCACGACCTTGACGAACTATATTATAAAACTCGCCTTCGTAGTATGCGATACCAGAACTCATTTGACTTTGCAATGACTTCATTGGGAGTATCTCGATCCCTACATCAATAAGATCACCTATATAAAAGGCCAAATGTTTCACAAAAAGATCATAGGCAACAAATGCATATTTCCCAAATTGGACCTCAACGGCAACTCGATCTTTAACAAAATCAGTCTGATTGTAACTAAAAATTGGCTTTTCACCTGCCTCCTCTATTTCTCTTTTTTGTTCCTCTGGTGACATGGTTAATGTCTTTCTGATAAGCCTCTCATTTTTTGTTACCCAATAACTTACCCGATTTTCTTGCCATTTTTTTGAACGTAAAAGCTGTTTGAAAGCTGCATTTATATCAATAGGGCTGAATAAAAGCCTCCCCTTCATTTTCTTCTCATTGGAAATCTTGGTTCTGCAATTCTGTGCATCTACTGCCGAAACAACATCCTTTATTTCTTTCCAAAGAGCCGGTTTATGAACGAGAAGAAATTCAAGTCCGTTAAGATGTGAGTATACTTCAACAATCTTCAATTATCCTCCTTGTCTCCCTTGCTATCTCTTTTTTCGAATAGCATCATCTGATTGGTCTCTTTTTTCCATGGGGCATCGGTAAGTCTGTTACCCGATGTAACAGGGTCATATATTGGTTTGTCCATAGGCCTAGTGCGCAAAGTGCCTTCCATCTCTTGTTGTATTCTCTTTAATGCAATCTCAACATATCTATGAACTATTTCTGCCCCAACACCACGTCTTCCATGACGTATAGCAGCAATCATTGATGTACCTGTCCCAAGAAAAGGATCTAATACCCAATCATTCTCATTTGTAAGAGAAAGGACTAAACGCTCAATCAATTCTACTGGAAACTGACAGGGGTGTTCTGTCTTTTCTACGTGGTTGCTCTTGACATTCGGGATCATCCACAAGTCGCCCGGGTTTTTGCCAAGCGGATTGCATGAATATTGTCCTGCTTTTGGACCTTTAAAATATTTCTTTCCAGGGTATTTTTGTGGGATTCGAACAGGGTCAAGATTGAAAACATAATTATCATTCTTTGTGAACCAGATGATTGTTTCATAACGGCCTGAAAAACGGCGCCTACAATGCAGACCATGTTCAAAGTGCCAGATGATACGGTTACGCATACGTAGGCCGAGGTTTGCAAAAATAGGATATAAAATATTGTCCAGTGGTATTATAGCACCTTTTTCTACATAATTTCCCACCTGCCAGCAAATGCTTCCTCTTGGTGTTAATATACGCACACATTCGGCGATTACCTGGGATTGTTGATGCAGATATAGGTCAAGATTAAGTCTTTTTTCATATTCCTTGCCAATATTGTAAGGGGGTGAGGTAACAACAAGCTGTATTGATTCATCAGGTATGCTTCTCATTAGTTCAAGGCAGTCACCGGGGTATAAGACTATAGACTCTGCTAAAGAGAATTCATTGGCTATTTTATAATGCTTGCCAAATAAGGTCTGGGCGTAAGTCTTCATTTCTTTTTCATTAATTTAATAAATCAGATTAATTATCTTATCGTGATTTATGGATGTCAAGGGAAAATAGATGGTCTTTTGTGCGTCTCTATCTTAGCCGCCAACAGGCAAGGTCTTGTTGCCTTAGAAAAACAATGGAATTTTTCCATTAAACCTGCTAATTTATAGCTACGGGATGTAGCTCAGTATGGTTTAGAGCGCTTGCTTCGGGAGCAAGAGGCCGCTGGTTCAAATCCAGTCATCCCGATTTAATCCTTTAGAAGGAGGTCTCAGCGGTGAAAAAAGCGCTTTTTATTGTTTTAATCGCCCTTGTCTTTGCAACTATATCCACATTCAGTATGGTATCTGCACAGAAAAAAGCCCCTGAACCCATGTCGCTCAAGATAGAGGGTGGGAAGCTACCGGCTGTCAGCTTTTCCCACATAACCCATACAGAAAAAACAAAGATCGAGTGTATTACCTGTCACCACAAGGATAAAGACCCTAAAAACCCTGAACCCTGTATCCAGTGTCACCTCATCAAAGAGGTAAAGGACAATGCACCCATAGCAAAAGAGGCATACCACAAAAACTGTATAGACTGCCACAAAGAGAGCACAGCAAAAGGAAAGGCAGCACCTACAAAGTGTAATGAGTGTCATAAAAAACAACAGGGGTGAGCCTCTTCCTGCAAAGGAAAAAAGCCTTAAGAATATAATACTTGGTTTTTTCGGTTCTGTTAGGCTTGCTGTAGCTGTCCTCACCTTTATTGCTCTTGTATCTATTCTGGGGACAATTATAAAACAGAATGCCCCACCGGATGAGTATCTATCCCTTTATTCCCAGACATCCCTAAAGATAATATCCCTTTTCGGGCTTGATGATGTATTTCATGCACCGTGGTTTATAGGGGCTATAGTGCTTTTTGTCATCAACCTTTTGGTGTGCACATATAACAGGTTTTTTAGTTACTTTAGGGCAGAGAAAAAAGTAAGACTACCGGAAGAAAAAGCCCTTATGTCCTTGCATATGTGCTTTAAGCTAAATCTGGAGAGAGAAAAAGATGCCATTGCCATAATAAAAAAGAGGTTCAGGAGGATATTATATCAGGGCGAGGATGGGGTTGTGCTGGAGCGGGCTCCATATGCGAAATACGGTGTCCTTCTGATACATGGGAGCATATTCATCATCCTCATAGGCAGCCTCATAGGTCTTTTATGGGGTTATAAGGGGTTTATTGTCCTCCACCGTGGTGAGGTAAAGGATATGATGGTTGTAAGGGGCAGGGCACCAAAAGAGATACCCCTTGGTTTTGCCTTAAAGTGCCGGGACTTTAATGTGAGCTTCTATCCCAATGGTGCGCCCAGGGACTATGTGAGCAGGCTTGAGGTCATAGAAAAGGACAGGGTCATCCTCGAAAAGGATGTAAGGGTAAACAGCCCTTTGAGCCACAAGGGCATGCACATATACCAATCCAGCTATGGTGCAAGCCCTACATTTGTCTTTAGGGTGGATGGGGAACCTGTATCCCTAAGGGAGCAGGATTCCCATGAAGACGACGGCTTTATAATGATTGCCATGAGGTTTGAAAAGGCCATACATGATTTCGGCCCCGGGGTTCAGGTGGCATTCCTTGACAATGGTGAGCCAAGGACTACATGGTTTTTAAGGGACATCCCAAGGATGAGACAGAGGGATCTGGGTGGAAAAAAGGTTGTCCTTGAGGACATAAAAGAGGACCTCTGGACAGGGCTCGAGGTATCCTATGACCCCGGTATCCCCTTTGTATGGACAGGATTTGGCCTTATGATGTTGGGGCTCTATATCAATTTCTTTGTTGTACCTGGCAAGATTTTTTTAAGGAGGCTGCCAGACAGTATCATCGTGGCCGGGGTAGGCTCAAGACACATTGACCGATTTGGGGAGATATTTGAAAAGATAAAAGGGAATCTATATGACACTGATGCATCATAAGATATTAGGACTCGTTACTGCCTTATATCTCGCTATATTCTTTCTCCATATCCTCTATTTTGCCATAAAAAAAGAGGTTCTTGTGAGGTCTATATGGATTTTTCTCTATATAACCCTTGCCCTACATACAGGGGGGATTATATTTAGGTGGGTTGATTCATACAGGGTGGATATGGGCCACGCACCCCTTTCCAACTTCTATGAGTCCCTCATATTTTTTTCATGGTGTATAACCTTTATGCTCGTATTGATGAAAAAAAGGCTCTCCTATCCTGTAATTACCCTGTTTGCCTCTCTCATATCCCTTATATTAATGGGCTATGCCTCCATCTCGCCTGGTGTAGACAAAAACATCCAGCCCCTTATCCCGGCGCTGCAGAGCAACTGGCTCCACATACACGTTATAACATGCTTTATATCCTATGCTGCCTTTGTAGTCTCCTTTATATGCGGTCTTTTGTATTTTTTTAATATGGCCTGGACAGGGTCACCCTCAAGGTCAACCTTAGAAGAGATTAACTACAAGAGCGTAATGGTGGGGTTTCCCATGCTCACTGCCGGCATATTAACAGGTGCTGTATGGGCGCACTATGCCTGGGGGTCATACTGGAGCTGGGACCCAAAAGAGACCTGGTCACTCATAACATGGATTATATATGCCCTTTTTCTCCATGCCAGGTTTGTAAAGGGATGGAGGGGGAAAAAGATTGCCATAATATCCATCATAGGTTTTTTTAGTGTAATATTCACCTATTTTGGTGTAAATTTTATACTGTCCGGTCTCCATAGCTATGCGACCTGATTGTTGTGGATTTTTTGAAATAAGATTAATTTTCCATTGTATTTTTGAATAAAATATAGATAAAATCTATTCCTCTGAATTTAAACAGGGATTATAGGGATAAGCCAACATGAACAGGAGGTATTTTTATGAATAAACTGGACATAATAAACAAACTCGCAGCAGACCTGGGTCTCAACCAGAAGATAGCCAAGATAGCCGTTGACACCATTGTAGACACCATAAAAAAGGCAATAATAGACGGTGAGAGGGTCGAGATAAGGGGCTTCGGCAGCTTCACATTGAGGAGTTATAAGGGCTATAAAGGCAGAAACCCAAAGAGCGGAGAGGTGGTTGAGGTCAGCCCAAAGAGACTCCCCTATTTCAAGGTGGGCAAAGAACTCAAAGATATGATATGGAAGGGTTAAAAGACCCCCCAATAAGGGCTTAGTGCCCTCTTCAGTCTCTCCACAACCTTGACAGCTTCATTGGAAGGGGCATCCTGTTTATAGTCTGTATAGGCAGGCGTGCCCTTCATCTCTTTTACAACAGCCCTTACAGAGTTTGTAAGGCCATCTAAACCATAACCGCCTTCGAGGGCATAGAGTATCCTTCCTTTACAGTGCCTTTGTGCTATCTCAAGCATGGCATGGGTCATCATTGCATAACCCTTCTCCGTAACCCTCATGCCGCCCAAGGGGTCGTTGTAGTGGGCATCAAACCCGGCAGAGACAAGTATTATCTCAGGCTTATACATATCAGCCACAGGCACCAACACCTCTTTAAAGGCAAACATATAGTCATCATCGCCCATGCCATAGGAAAAGGGGACGTTCACCGTATAACCCCTGCCTTCCCCATCGCCTGTCTCATCTACCCAGCCCGTTCCCGGGTAGTATGGATACTGGTGTGTGGAAAAATAAAGGACAGTAGAATCCCTATAGAAGCTATGCTGTGTGCCGTTTCCATGATGGAGGTCAAAGTCTACTATTATTATCCTCTTCAGGTTGTATCTTTTCTCCAGGTATCTTGCGCCTATGGCAATATTGTTGAAGAGACAGAACCCCATTGCCCTGTTTCTCTCTGCATGATGTCCCGGAGGCCTGATAAAGGCAAATCCATTGTCTATCTCGCCTGCCATAAGGGCATCTATGAGGCTTAAAAAACCCCCTGCTGCCATGAGTGCTGCCTCATAGCTCTTTGGTGATGTGGATGTATCAGGGTCAAGCCTTACACTCTTTCCTTTTGTGGCATGGATGGATTCGATGTATTTAGGGTCATGGACCATGGCCAGCTCTTCATGGGTGGCGCTTCGGGCTGGTATCCTTATTATATCTGTATTGCCCAACTCATCGAGCATAGCATATATGTGTTTTAACCTCTCCGGGCTTTCAGGGTGGTAGTAGTCTATTACATGTTCCAAGTATATGTCTTCTCTTGCTATACCTGTCTTCATCTTATCCTCCCTCCTTAATTTTAAAGCACCCCTTTTGTGGAAAGGGGCCCTTTAATCTCCTTATCCTTTGTTACAGCCTCTCTCAGTGCCCTGCCAAATGCCTTGAATATGGACTCTACCTTGTGGTGTATGTTTTCCCCGTACAAAAGATTTATATGGACTGTAACCCTTGCCTCGTTAACAAAACCCTTAAAGAATTCCTTTATAAGTGTAACATCAAAATCACCGGTATACCCCTTGAGTTTTCCATTAAAGACAAATGTGGGTCTACCGCTTATATCCACTGCAAAAAGACACAGCGCCTCGTCCATGGGCACAACAGCATGACCGTATCTCCTTATGCCGCTGAAATCTGAAAGGGCATCCTTTAATGCCCTGCCCATTCCAATGCCTATATCCTCTATGGTGTGATGGTGGTCTACCTCAATGTCGCCTGATGCATCTATCTGGAGATCGAAAAATCCGTGTCTGGCAAAGAGCTCGAGCATATGGTCGAAAAAAGGTATCTCTGTGTTGATGGCTGCATTGCCGCTGCCGTCTAATCCCCATTTTATCTTGATATCTGTCTCCTTTGTCTTTCTCTCAATGCTTGAACCCCTCTTCATTGTCCCCCCTTGATTAAGGTATAACCTTGTTGAGCGGATACTCTACAATGCCCTGGGCGCCGGCCCTTTTAAGCTCCGGTACGATATCACGGACAGTCTTTTCATCGATGATTACCTCCATGGCAACCCACCTGTCGTCGGCAAGATTGGATATGGTAGGCGTATGGAGGGATGTGAGTATCTTGGATATCCTTTCTATCTTGTTTCTCGGCAGGTTCATCTTGAGCCCTACCTTCTCCTCTGCCATGAGTGCGCCTTTTAAAAGTATGGTGAGGTTTTCCATCTTCTTCTTTTTCCAAGGGTCGTGCCATGCATTTTTATTGGCTATAAGCACTGTCTCTGATTCCAGTATGGTCTCTATAATCCTCAGGTTATTTGCCCTAAGTGACGCCCCTGTCTCTGTAACCTCCACAATGGCATCGGCAAGGAGCGGCGGCTTAACCTCTGTTGCCCCCCATGAAAACTCAATGGTCACATCTATCCCTTTTTTCCTGAAGTATCTCTTTGTAAACCCTACAAGCTCTGTGGCTATTTTTTTCCCCTTCAGGTCCTCTACCTTCTGAACCGGTGAATCAGCAGGGACAGCCACGACCCATTTGACACCCCTAAAACCGACCTTGCCGTATTTTAGCCTTATAAGCTCCACTACCTTGGCATCCTGTTCAAGGACCCAGTCATAACCTGTGATGCCCATGTCGAGTATGCCATCCTGGACATATCTCGCCATCTCCTGTGCCCTTATAAGAAGGCCCTCTATCTCCGGGTCGTCTATGACAGGGACATAAGACCTCTCCAGGACCTTGATATCATACCCTGCATTTTTAAACAGTTTAAAGGTGGTATCCTGAAGGCTACCCTTTGGCAATCCTATCTTGAGTTTCATATCTTCGCCCCTTTTCTTGCCTTAATTGATTCTCCGTGGGCAAAAAGCCCCTCTATCCTTGCCAATCTTACCGCTTTATCCCCGTATCTTTCAAGAAAATCTCTATCTATCTCTACCTGAACCCTTCTCCTTTTGAAGCTGTCAACAGAGAGCCCTCCTGTGAACCTCCCTGCACCGCCTGTGGGGAGGACATGGTTTGTCCCTATATAATAGTCACCCATGGCAACAGGCGTCATAGGGCCTATATATATAATCCCGGGGTATAGTATCTTCTCCCCAATGGCCTTATGACCTATTAACTCCATATGTTCAGGGGCTACGGCATTTATAAAATCAACGGCCTTATCTATATCTTCAAAATAGACAAAAAAACTGTTTGCCTTTAAGGCATTTTCTATAATATCCCTTCTCTCGTTGGTTGCCTTCAAGCGATCTATGCTCTTTATTACCTCTTCTATGTGTGCCCTGGAGTTGGAGAGGAGGCCCACTGTTGCCATCTCGTCGTGTTCTGCCTGGGAAAAGAGGTCTTTTGCCACTAAATCGGGTGAAAAACCATCTGTGCATAGCACTATCAGCTCTGAAGGACCTGCAAGCATATCAATACCTACTGTCCCGTAGACATCCCTTTTTGCCTCATCTACATAGGCATTGCCTGGACCCACAATCATATCAACCTTTGGTATACTGCCTATCCCATAGGAAAAGGCATATACTGCCTGTGCACCACCTATCCTGTATATCTCTGTTGTGCCGAGGAGCATTGCTGTTGCCGCCACATAGGGGTGTAACACCCCGCCCGGTGTTGGTGTTGTTATATAGATATCCCTGACCCCGGCGATCCTGGCAGGGACAACGCCCATAATCATGGAGGAGGGGTATGCTGCCTTACCACCGGGGACATAAACCAGTGCCCTTTCAACAGGGACAATGGTCTCCTCTACAATAAGCCCCTTTCTTTTATAGACCCTTGTTTTTAAACCCTGATTTTTGTGGTAGAGGCCCACGTTTCTTATCATGCCTTTGATGACAGACAGGTCTTGTCTGCTGACCCCTGACGCTGCCCTCTCTATGTCTTTTTTATCTATTTTGAGGTCATAATCGCCTTCCCATCTGTCAAATCTCCTGCACAGGCCCTTTATGGCCTCCTCACCGCCCTCTTTAACCTCCTGTCTTATTGCCTCTACCCTGCTTTTTATATCCCCCCTGTTCTGTTCCCTGCATCTCATAATGAAAGAGAGGATTGCCTGATAATCCTTTTCAAGCTCCCATACCTTCATCCTTCCTCCTCTCTATCTTTGCCCCCAGCGCCCTGAGTTTCTCCTCTATGGATTCGTAGCCCCTGTCAAGGTGATAGATCCTCGATATCTCTGTGGTCCCATAGGCTGTAAGGCCTGTCAGGATAAGCGATGCGCTTGCCCTTAAATCCGTTGCCATGACCTTGGCCCCGGAGAGCATCTTTACACCCCTGACTATGGCTGTATTGCCGATTACCTTTATATCTGCACCCATCCGCCTCATCTCTGCCACATGCATCATCCTGTTTTCAAATATGGTCTCTGTTATGGCGCTCACACCCCTTGACACGGTCATGAGTGCCATTATCTGTGCCTGCATGTCTGTGGGAAAACCGGGATATGGCGCTGTCTTTACATCTACTGCCATGGGTCTTTTTTTTGTCATGGCCACCTTTATGGTGTCCTCGTTTTCTATAATATCCATGCCTGCCTCCCGGAGCTTGTCTATGAGAGACTTGACATGGCCGGGCATACAACCCTCTATAACCATGTTACCCCTTGTTATACCGCAGGCTATTAAGAATGTCCCTGTCTCTATCCTGTCCGGTATGACCTTATAATTACAGGGTGTAAGTTCGTCAACGCCATTGATCCTTATAATCTCTGTCCCCTCGCCATCTATCCTTGCACCCATCTTCTTGAGCATCCTGGCAAGGTCAACAACCTCTGGTTCCCGGGCTGCATTCTCTATAATCGTCTCACCCCTTGCCTTGACTGCTGCCATCATAATGTTTTCTGTCCCACCCACTGTTGTTGTGTCAAACCTTATCCTCGCACCTTTTAGCCTTTTTGCTGTTACATCTACATACCCCTCTTTTATGTTTACATCACACCCTAATGCCTGGAGCCCTTTTATATGCAGGTTTATAGGCCTCTCGCCTATGGCGCAGCCACCGGGGTATGACACTGTTGCCCTCCTCAACCCCCCTGTAAGAGAGCCAAGGACAAGGACAGATGCCCTCATCTGTTTAACAAGCTCATAAGGGGCGATGTGGTTATCAAGGTCATTGGTATCGACCTGGAGTGTATTTTTGTCTGTCCATTCTGTCTTGGCGCCGAGGATGTTCAAGAGCCTTGTCATTGTCCCTATATCCCTTAGCCTCGGGACGTTTTCTATCTGATAGATGCCCTTTTTTAGAATGGTTGCAGCAAGAAGGGGTAGGGCAGCATTCTTTGACCCGCTTATCTTAACCGTGCCCTTTAGCCTCTCTCCGCCCTCTATGACAAATTTATCCACTGTCCCTTCACTATCCTTTCTGTACCGCTGTAGTCTCGCTTAATAGACACATCAAGGCCTCTCTGGACAAGCATATCTTTTATTGCCCTGGCCTGTTGGCTACCCCCAACCTCGCACAAAAACCACCCATTGTTGTTGAGGGTACCCGGCAGGGTATCTATAAGCCTCCTGTAGACCTCAAGCCCGTCTTCACCACCTAATAGCGCACACCTGGGCTCATAACCTTTCACCTCTTCTGAGATATCATCCCACTCCTTAAGAGATATATAGGGCAGGTTTGCCACTATTACATCGTATCCCACATGGTTTTTTATGCTGCCCATCAAATCCGTGCATACAAACCCTATGTTTTCTGATATGCCCAATCTCCTGCTGTTTATGTATGCTACCTTTAGGGCGTCCAGGGATATGTCTGTACAGATAACCCTTTGGCCTGTGTGTCGGGCAATGGTTATACCTATGATGCCTGAGCCTGTCCCCACATCTATAATCCTTAGAGGGCTGGGTAGCCCTTTTATAATCTTGATGGCCTCCTCTACGAGGAGCTCTGTCTCCGGTCTTGGTATGAGAACAGATTCGTCTACATAGAACTCCTCTGAATAGAACTCCTTTGTCTTCGTAATATAGGCTATGGGCATGCCATTTTTTCTTTTCTCCATGAGGCTGCCTATAAACTCCATGTCCTTAAAATCGAGTGTCTTTTCTGGCTTTGTTAAGACATCCTCCTTTTTCATGGAGAGGGCAAAAGACAGTATACAGAGCCTGTCAGCTATATCAAGACCCCTTGTCCCCTTTATAATATCAGAAATATTCAATCTTCTTAACCTGTCTTTAAGGCCTCTGCCTGAAAATGGGCAATCAATGGGTTCAGTATGTCCTCTATGTCGCCGTTTAGTATATTCTGGAGCTTGTATAGGGTCAGCCCTATCCTGTGGTCTGTTACCCTGCCCTGGGGAAAATTATATGTCCTTATGCGCTCGCTCCTGTCACCTGTCCCTACCTGCTTCCTTCTCTCCTGGGATATCTCCTGCTCCTTTTCCATCTCCATCTTCTCTTTAAGCCTTGCCCTCAAGACCCTTATGGCCTTTGCCTTATTTTTATGCTGGGATTTCTCATCCTGACATGTAACTACAATGCCGGTGGGGATATGTGTTATCCTTACCGCTGAATCTGTGGTGTTTACGTGTTGTCCCCCTGGCCCGCTGGAGCGGAAGACGTCTATCCTCAGTTCCTCTGGGTTTATATCTACCTCGAGTTCTTCTGGCTCAGGGAGCACAGCCACGGTCACTGTGGAGGTGTGTATCCTGCCCTGGGCCTCTGTTACAGGGACCCTCTGTACCCTGTGGACACCGCTTTCGTATCTGAGCATATTATAGGCATCTCTGGAATCGATGAGGACTATGATCTCTTTTATGCCCCCTAAATCAGATAGGCTTGTCCCCATGACCTCTGTCTTCCACCTCATCTTCTCTGCGAACTTCATATACATGCCGAACAGGTCCCGTGCGAAGAGTGCTGCCTCTTCGCCCCCAGCGCCTGCCCTTATCTCGAGGAACATACTCTTTACATTCTCTTCGTGCATCTTAAGGAGCATATCCCTTAATCGGGATTCTATATCTGACCTTGTCTGTTCAAGCTGGGATGCCTCCTCCTTTATCAATACCCTCATGTCGTCGTCTTTTTCTGTAGTGAGCATGGCAAGGGTCTTTTCCATCTCCTCGCCCTTTTTCTTCCACTCCCTGTAGACCTCTACGATGTCCTTGAGTTCATTGTATTCCTTGGCAATCTTTTTATAGGCATCCATATTTGCCATGGTCTCGGGCCTGGCAAGCTCTGCCTCAAGCTCTTGGTATCTTGATTCTATGTTTTCTAATCTCTCGAACATTACTGGGTCTTTTTACCGTAACGCTTTTCAAACTTCTCTACCTGTCCGGCAGAGTCAATGCGCTTTTCCTTTCCTGTAAATATGGGGTGGCATTTGGCACATATCTCTACGCTTATTTTTTCTCTTGTGGAAAGGGTCTCAAAGGTGTTGCCACACGCACATTTTACCGTTGCCCTCTTTAGATTGGGGTGTATGTTTTTCTTCATTTTATCCTCCCTTACTCATAGAATATAGAAACTCTCTGTTTGTCTTTGTATCTTCAAGCTTTTCTAGTAGAAACTCCATTGCCTCTACAGGGTTCATGGGCTGGAGCACCTTTCTCAAAAGCCATATCCTTGATAGGTCGTCCTTTTCTAAAAGCAGCTCTTCCTTCCTCGTACCAGATTTATTTATATCTATGGCAGGGAAAACCCTCTTCTCTGCCAGCTTCCTGTCTAGATATATCTCCATGTTGCCTGTGCCTTTGAACTCCTCAAATATTACCTCGTCCATCCTGCTCCCTGTATCGATGAGGGCTGTGGCTATGATGGTAAGGCTACCTCCCTCCTCTATGTTCTTTGCTGCGCCGAAAAACCTCCTCGGCTTCTGCATGGCCGAGGCGTCTATACCGCCAGAGAGTATCTTGCCGCTGGAGGGAACAACAGTATTGTATGCCCTTGCAAGCCTCGTTATGCTGTCGAGGAGTATAACCACATCATGCTTATGTTCTACGAGTCTCTTTGCCTTTTCTATGACTATCTCGGCGACCTGAACATGCCTTGTTGCAGGCTCATCGAATGTAGAGCTTATCACCTCGCCCTTGACCGACCTTGTCATATCTGTTACCTCCTCCGGTCTCTCATCGATGAGGAGGACTATGAGGTCTATCTCTTTGTGGTTCTGGGTTATGCTGTTGGCTATAAGCTGTAGAAGTATGGTCTTTCCTGTCCTGGGAGGTGCCACTATAAGACCCCTCTGTCCTTTTCCAATGGGTGTAAAGAGGTCCATAACCCTTGTGGAGAGGTTATCCGGTGTTGTCTCGAGGACAATCCTCTCGTCGGGGTAAAGTGGTGTCAGGTTGTCAAAGATTATCTTGTCTTTTGCTACATCCGGGTCATCGAAGTTGATGGTCTCCACCCTCAGGAGGGCAAAATACTTCTCATTGTCCTTGGGTGGTCTTATCTGGCCTGATATTATATCGCCTGTCCTCAGGCCGAATCTTTTAATCTGGGAAGGGGATATGTAGATATCGTCAGGGCCCGGCATATAGTTTGAGTCCGGCGACCTTAAAAAGCCAAAACCCTCTGGGATGACCTCTAAGACGCCCTCTCCATAAACAGATTCGTTTTTATCCAGGAGCCCCTGCAGTATAGCAAATATGAGCTCCTGTTTTTTTAGCCCAGCTGCATTCTCTATATTCAAACCCCTGGCAAGCTGTGTGAGCTCCCCTATCCTCTTCCTCTTCATTTCATTAAGATGCATCCTCTTCCTCCCATTTTCTAATCCTCTTTATTAAGATATCTATCTGTGCTTCAAGGTCTTTCTCTGTCCCGTTGTTGTATAGCACATAGTCTGCCTGTTTCTCTTTTTCCTTTAGCGGTATCTGGCATGATGTCCTCCTGTCTATGTCCTCTTCATCCATGCCCCTTATCTTTAGCCTCTCCCTTATCAGGCCCTGGTCCGCAGATACTACTATTATCCTGTCTAGGTTTTTGTTTAACCCCTTCTCAAATATCAGGGGGCCATCAACGATTAGGGACCTCTCTCCCTTTGATTTGAGTGCCTCTGCCTGTCTGTATATGCCCTGTATCACCCTGGGGTGGACTATATCCTCCAGTTGTTTTAACCTCTCCCTGTCTACAAACACTATATCCTTTAGCCTCTCAGGGCTTATCCTTCCATCTATAAAGATGCCCTCACCAAAGGCCTTTTTTATCTCCTCTTTTACCTCTTCTATATCAAGGGCCTCTTTTGCCAGCCTGTCCAGGTCCACTATGTTGAAACCCTTGCCTTTAAGGAGTCTTGATACTGTTGTCTTTCCGCTTCCTATAATACCTGTAATACCTATCAGAATCATATATCGAGGTTTCTTACATTGAGGGCATTATCTTCTATAAACATCCTTCTGGTCTCTATATTGTTACCCATAAGGACTGTAAAGACCTGGTCTGCATTTACTGCATCCTCTATGGATACCTTGAGGAGGCTTCTCTTCTCAGGGTTCATGGTGGTCTCCCAAAGCTGTTCCGGGTTCATCTCTCCAAGACCTTTATACCTCTGGATGGTGATACCCTCTTTACCCTTTTCAATCAAGAGCTTAAGGAGTTCTTTTGCCTTTAGAGGGTATGGCTGTTTTGCCCCATCTAATATCTCTATATCCCCTGTATAGAAATCCTTTATCTGTTTAAATGTAGATAAGGCATCGAGATAATCATCCTGGCTGCACATCTCGTAGTCTATCTCTGTTATCAAACTTTTTTCCTCTTTTTCATAGACCTTTATGGAGAAGAGATTGTGCTCCCTGTCTTTTATTATATCAACAGTATATCTATCTTCGGGGATATATCTCTTTACCTCCTCAAGCTTGCTTAAATCCTCAAAGCTCTCTCGGTTCTGGATATCTGCCATAAAAAGCCCTATTATTATATCTTCGTCTATGCCTGTCCTTTTTACCTCCCTTAGAAACCTGTCTATCTGTCTCATCTTCTCTATATTTTCGTATAAAGAGGCATTCTCTATCTCTTTTCCATTGATATTACACCTTATCTTCTCCGCACCCCTTTTGAGTATGGTCCTGTCGAACTCATCCTCATCTTTAACATATATCTCCTTGTTTCCCTGTTTTATCTTATATAATGGCGGCTGGGCTATATATAGATATCCGTTATTTATGATATCTATCATCTTTCTGTAGAACAGGGTGAGGAGCAGGGTCCTTATGTGGGAGCCGTCTACATCGGCATCGGTCATTATTATTATCTTTTTGTATCTCAGTTTGTCTATGTTATCCGGTGTTACGCCCAGGGCAAGGTATATAGATTTAATCTCCTGATTTGTCAATACCTTTTCCTGTCTTGATTTTTCCACATTCAGTATCTTTCCCTTTAGAGGGAGTATGGCCTGTGTCCTTCTGTTTCTACCCTGTTTTGCCGAACCCCCAGCAGAATCACCCTCTACTATGTAGAGTTCACATAAATCAGGGTCTGATTCCTGACAGTCTGCCAGCTTTCCCGGTAATATCCCTGTCTCCAGAAGGCTTTTGCTCTTTACGAGCTCTTTTGCCTTTTTTGCTGCCTCTCTTGCCTTTTTTGCCTCCAATGCCTTGTTGACTATTATCTTTGCTATATCCTGATTTAACTCAAAATATTCTGTGAGCTTTTCATTTAAAAGGGATTCGACAAGGCCTTTTATCTCGCTGTTACCTAATTTTGATTTTGTCTGGCCTTCAAATTGGGGGTTCTGTATCTTTATTTTCAGGACAGCAACAAGACCTTCTTTTATATCATCCCCTGAGACACTCTCTTTTTGTTTCTGGTTTGGGATGCTCTGTATAAAATTATTAATGGACCTTGTGAGCGCACCCCTGAAACCTGCTACATGGGTGCCGCCTTCCTTTGTGTTTACATTGTTGACAAAGCTGTAGATATTCTCATTATAGCCATCATTATACTGGATGGCCAGCTCGAGGTTGTCAAGGGGCTGCTTTGTGCTTGTGATATATATGGGTTCATCAAAAAGTACATTTTTATTGCTGTTTAGGTACCTTACAAATGACTTTATCCCGCCTTCGTGTTTAAACTCCTGTCTCTTTGCCTTTTTCTCATCTATGAGTACTATGTGTATACCGTTGTTGAGAAAGGATATCTCTCTCATCCTGTGGGCAAGGATCTCGCTACTGAATTCTATACTTTCAAATAAGGTCTTATCAGGCTTGAATCTTATCTTTGTCCCTGTCTTATCTGTATCACCTATAACCTTCAGCTCTGTCTTCCTCTCGCCCCTCTGATAACGCTGATAATAAACCTTTCCTTCTCTCCTTACCTCTATCTCAAGGTATTCTGAAAGGGCATTTACTACAGAAAGGCCAACCCCATGTAACCCTGCAGAATATTTATATGTATCCTTATCAAATTTACCGCCTGCATGGAGTTTGGTGAGGACAACCTCAAGGGCGGTCATATTCTCCTCGCTGTGCATGTCTACAGGTATGCCCCTGCCATCGTCCTCGCAGGTTATGCTGTTATCCCTGTGGATTGTAACAACTATCTTTTTACAATACCCGGCAAGGGCCTCATCCACGCTATTATCAACAAGCTCATATACAAGGTGGTGTAACCCCTCTATCCCTGTATTTCCTATATACATGGAGGGGACTTTCCTTACTGCCTCAAGTCCGTTGAGTATCTTTATACTATCTGCACTGTATTCTGTCATCATATCCTAACCGGCATTATAATATTTTTGTATGATTCATCATCTCTGCCCACAAAAAGAACCGCACCGTGTGTGTCCGGTGATTTCATAACTATATACTCCCCATCTGTATGATTTGCCATATCAAATAAAAACCTTATATTGAAGTTCATGACCATATCTAACCCCTTATAGTCTATCTCTATGACCTCTTTTGCACTACCTATATCAGACTCTGCATTGAGTTCCATGAGGTTATTATAAAGGGATATATTAACAGGCTCTGATCTATCTATAATAGCTGATACCTTTTTGAGACTCTTTAAAAAAATCTCCCTTCCTATCACAGCTATATTGGGGTTGTTCTCTGGGATGATATTTCTGAAATTAGGGAAGGTCCCTTCTATTAATTTGGAGATAAGGGATAACCTATCTGTTGAAAACCTTATATTTGTATCACCTATAGATAATCTTACCTTATCCGACTCCTTTAACATCCTGTCTAAATCATTAAATGTCTTTTCTGGTATTATTATGCCTTTAAAATCCTGGATACCTTCTACCTCCCTTGAGAGAACTGCCATCCTGAAACCATCTGTGCCAACAGCATTTATCATATTGTCTTTTCCCTCAAGATATATCCCCATGAGGTTATATCTTGTTTCATCATCTGATATGGCAAAACCCACCTTATCTATTATCTCCAGTAGTGTCCCGCCATCTATAACTACCTCATTATTTTCATTGACCTCTGTGGGCTCCGGGAAGTCATCCGGGTTCTGAAGACCAAGCACATATTCTGTCTTTTTCTGTTTTATCTTCAGTATATTCTCCTGGATGTCCAGTTCTATGTCATCCTGGCCCATCTCTTTCAGTATCTCAAAGAAACGCCTGCCGTTTATCAATATCTTTCTCTCTTCATCAACAGTATAATCTACATATACAATGGCATTTATATCAAGGTCATTGGCAAACATGGCTGTCCTGTCTTTCTCAAAAGATATGAGGATATTGGAGAGTATGGGCATTGTAGACCTTCTCTCGGATATGGGGGAGAGTTTTGACACAGGTTCAAAGAACAGGTTCTTTTTTATTATTATATTCATATATATACCCCTTATTAGTAGTATATGCTGTTGAATTGTTGAAAAGTACGAGAACCATTTGAAATACAAGAAAAAACAGAGTTAACAAAAGGTATAAAAAAATAATTTCTTTGTGGATTCATATGGATTTTAATTTTGTCTCTATCTTTTCAACAATAGTTTTCAGGTCACTTTTCCACTTTATCTCCTCTTCGATCTTCTTTATAGAGTGTATTATAGTGGAATGGTCTTTTCCCCCAAATTTATTACCTATGTCAACTAGGGAGCTATCAGTGAGTTTACGGGCAAGATAGATTGCTATCTGACGGGTAAGCATAATAGATTTTGTCCTCTTGTTCGATTTTATATCAGAGGATTTTATATTAAAATACGATGATACCTCTTTTATTATGGATTCTATGGTAATCTCCTTGTTCTTTTCCTTTATGATATGCCCCATAACCTCACTGGCAAGCTTTATATCTATGGGTGTGTTATGAAGGGATGCATAGGCACCTATGCGTATTAAGGCACCCTCAAGGGACCTCACACTGTTTTCTGCCCTGGACGCTATATAAAAAGCTACATCCAGAGGGAGCTGGATGTTTTCTATCTCTGCCTTTTTATTTAAGATAGCCACCTTTGTCTCTATATCCGGCGGTTGTATATCTGCGATGAGTCCCCATTCAAACCGGGAACGGAGCCTCTCCTCTATGTTTTCTAAATCCCTTGGAAATTTATCACAGGTTACTACAACCTGTTTCATATTATCATACAGTGTATTGAAGGTATGAAAGAACTCCTCCTGTGTCCTGTCTTTTCCTGCTATAAACTGTATATCGTCTATCAAAAGCACATCCATCTTCCTGAATCTATTTCTGAATTCATCCATCTTACTATACTTTAGGGAATTAATAAGCTCGTTGGTGAAGACCTCTGCAGTAATATAACATATATGTTCAGGGCTAACACCACTATGTTTTATCAGAAAATTACCTATGGCATTTAAGAGATGGGTCTTGCCAAGCCCTACACCACCGTATATAAAAAGGGGATTATATGTCTTGCCCGGGTTTGTAGCCACTGCAAGACAAGCTGCATTGGCAAACTGGTTGCATGAACCTACAACAAATGTCTCGAATGTATATTTGGGATTAAAGAGGTTGTATGTGCTCTTTTTTACAACAAAGTCCTTCTTTATATCCCCATTTTTTTCTTCTTTGGCTGTAATATATTCCATCTTCACATCCTGGCCAACAGTGTCTTTTATTATAGCGAGGAGTATAGGTTCAAAATTTTTTATAACCCAGTCTTTAAAAAACTCATTAGGGACAACCACAGAGAATATACCCTCTTTATATCCTGAAAACTTTATGGGTTCTATCCATGTCTTAAAGCTGTCCTGGCTTATGATGCTGGCTACCTTTGGTTTTATTTGTTGGAGAAGATCCGCCATTTCTTAGACCACTTTAAACATCTTTTCAACATATGTGGAAAACTTTAGGTTTCCTAAGGGTAAGATTAATATAAAACATAATAATATAAAAAAGACTCAAATTCAACTCTTTTTAGATAAAACTTAAAGGCCGTATACTCTAAGGCTATAAGACACTGCGATAACCTATAATAGATTTTTTCCAGTAAGGATCTTCGGTGTTGTCTATTGCCACACCCCTTGAGCTCGAGGCATGGATAAACTCGTTCCTGTTGAGCATTATCCCGGAATGGAGGGCTTTTTTAATCCTGAAGATTACAATATCCCCGGGTCTTATGTTATATCTGCCTATACTATAGCCAACCTTCATAAGGCCCTCTGTATTCACAGGTAATATTATCCCCCATCTTTTATATACATAATAGATAAACCCGCTACAGTCAAAGGCATCGGGCCCTTTAGCCCCGCTTCTATATGGCTTCCCATGCATCTCTACAGCTGTTCTTACGATATTGTTCCTTAACTGTAAATCCTGGTCATATATCTTAACCTGTTTCGGGGCACACCCGGCCAAGATCATTAGGGCTATAAAAAATAAGAAAAGATATCTCTTCAAAATCAACCCCTTGCATCCATGTATCTCTTCAGAACCTCTTTTGCCTGAAAAAGAGACCCGCATCTTATAAACCCTTCTCCCTCTTCAATACCATCTAAGCCCTCTATCAATCTTATGCCAACACCAACAGACTCGAATAGCCCCCCATCGCCCTCCCCATCACCAATGGCACAGGCCTGGTTTTTTTTAAGGCCAAGACCCTCCAGGACCTCTTTAACATATCGGTCCTTTTTATTGTATTCCACACGGACCCTTGTCTTGCCTGTTAGAAAACCATTATCTGACAGGAGTTCATTGGATATGGCCATATCTATACCCAGCTCGCCCCTTACCCTCTCCACAACCATAGAAAGCCCTGTAGATACTATCACCGTATATATATCCATGGATTTCAAGAAATCTACAAACCCCTGGGCATAGTCCTGATAATCTATATCCCTTACAATATTCCATATCTTCTCTGTAGATATACCCCTCCACAGGATGGCGTCTCTTTCACAGAATTCCTGGTAGCTAATCTTACCAGCCCTGAAAAGCTCCTGATACCTATCTGCCATATTATCCCAGATGTTAAGCCTTCGATGGAGGTATTCCCAGCTACTCTTTACCTTTGTAAGCGTGCCGTCACAATCTATAAATGCCACCCTTATATCCATAGATTCTTTATAACATACAAAAAATAAGAAAATCTATCCCAATGGACAATAGAAATTCATCTTCCATGAATCAAGACCTTTGCACATTTTGTAAAGGTCTTATATAATATTGTCCATGGACATAATGGACTGTCATACCCATATATTCCCACCAGAGGTTATATCAGACCGGGAGGTGACAATATCTAAGGACAAGAGGTTCGCAGCCATTTATGGGGGTTCAAAGGAGAGGCTTATAGATGCCCAGGGCCTTATAAAATACATGGATGATAATAATATAGCCGGCTGCATTGCCTGTGGGTTTCCCTTTATGGACAGGGGCTTACTTAAACTATCCAATGATTACATAATAGAGGCATCAAGACTTGATGCAAGGATCATACCATTTATAGCATGTGATCTGGATAAAAGGGCGTTGTCCGTCAAAGAGATAGAGAGATGCTACAAAAAAGGTGCAAAAGGTATAGGCGAGATAGGGGTCTATGAAAAAGGACTGGGGGAAGGGGAGCTAAAGGGGCTTGAGCATGTGGCAAATATAGCGGAAGAGGTAGGTATACCAATAATTATCCATGTCAATGAACAGGTTGGCCACATCTATAACGGCAAGATCCCAATAGATTTTGTTGCCCTGACAGATTTTATAAAAAGACACCCCTTTCTGAAGATCGTGCTTGCCCACCTCGGGGGAGGGCTTTGTTTCTATGAAATTATGCCTGAGATAAAAGATATTTTCAGGAATGTCTACTATGATACCGCTGCCCTGCCTTTTATATATTCAGCGGAGATTTACAGGTACATAGAGGCCTTTATCTCTAAAAAGGTGCTTTTTGGGACAGACTACCCGCTTTTGGGTCCAAGGCGATACATGCATGCTATAGAACTTATGGGAAAAGAGGCACAGGGAGATATACTCTTTATGAATGCCAGGAGGTTTCTTGGGAGAGGTTGACTGGGACAGGCGATACAGGGAGGGTTTTTACAATGGGGTTCTGGAGCCCCATGATTTGATTAAGAGATTCTATCATGAGATACCAAAAGGGGTTGTTATAGATATTGCCATGGGCACAGGCAGGGACGCTGCTTTTTTGTCTGCCAAGGGCTATAACGTTATAGGTATTGAAAAATCAAGAGAGGCCATCAAGGTCTTTCAAAGGGAGTTTGGGGGACATCACAGCGAGGTATCCTGTATAATAGGCGATGCAGATTTTCTACCTTTTAGAGATAATATTGCCCAGGGGGTAGTTGTTTTCTATTTTCTCATCAGGGGGATAATGGGTGATATAAAGGCCATGTTAAAAAAAGGCGGCATACTTATATACGAGACCTTCCTTAAAAGGCAGAACACTATAGATAGGTGGCGAAATCCTGAATATCTCCTAAACGATGGTGAGCTATACAGCTATTTTTCCGACCTTGAACTTCTGTTCTATGAAGAGGTAATATCAAGGGCAGGAAAAAAGGACAAGGCCATAGCAAGATTTGTAGGGAGGAAGATATGATAGTAGAATGGGATCCTAAAAGGCCGAGAAAAAAGATCACAGAGCTTATCAAAAACACACTGCTCGAGGGCGGGGTTATTGCATATCCAACAGACACATTCTATGGTATGGGCTGCGACCTATTTAATATAAAGGCCATAAGGCGTCTTTATCAGATAAAGAGGCTAAACAGCAAGAGGCCCATGAGTATAATATGTAATGATTTCAAAGAGATAAGCACTTACGGTGTAATCAGTGACTTTGCCTTTAATATCTTGAGGGGTTGTCTGCCAGGTCCGTATACATTTGTATTAAAGGCAAAAAAGATAATGCCCAAGCTCCTTATGACAGAAAAAAAAGAGGTGGGTATAAGGGTTCCAGACCACCCTGTGCCTGTAGGGGTTGCGCACCTCATTGAGAGGCCCATTATTAACACCAGCGCAAGGATTGCCGGGGAAGAGATACTTACAGACCCGAAACAGATAGAAAGACTGTTTAAGGGCAGCGTTGATGTGGTCATAGACGGCGGTATCATAATCGGTGAACCCTCAACCATTATAAGACTGGTGGACGATAAGGTAGAGGTGCTAAGGGAGGGTAAGGGGGTCTTTATATATCCACCTCACCAGAGGTAGAATCCCCGGAACACTCGGCTGCCATGGCCTCCTCTATGGACTCTTCAAAGCCCTCGCCCAGCTCATCGCCCAGCTCCCTGCCCATTTTCTTCATGAACCTCTCTATGCTCCTTGGGTCGTTCTCATCAAGACCGGAGAGATTGGACGGGTCGAGGAGACTCTCCATCCTCTTTTCCTCACCCCTTATAACCGCCACCCTTGAGATTATGCGCACCACATCACGACTACCGCATGCCTTGCAAAATGGCTCTATCTCCTCTGTGGTCCTCAAGAGCAGAAAAGACGATATCTTTTTGCACCCCCTACACTGATATTCATATATAGGCATATTTGACCCTTAAATGATTTAATTATCAAGACCCATTAGAGGGCCTCATACTATGGAAATGTAACCCTGACCTAGCAGGATTTGCAAGTATTATAATCACTTTTTACGCACCTTTCAATGCGTTATATAGGGCCATGACAGGCCAAGGTTGCAACAAGACCTTTATTTTTCTCTATATTGGGTGTATATTTCCAAAAGAAACCAATTAGCCATATACCCAAATAAAAGGTGGGGCACGAAAAAAAGGGGGGGCAAAATGAAGGTCTATTTCTGGGGGACAAAGGGCTCACTTCCATCATCGTCTTTAGCAGAAGAGATACAGAGAAAGATTTTTTTTGCCATTAAGGAATCAATGGCATATGACCTCAAAACCGATTCAGACATAGAGGCATTTATAAAAGAGCACCTCCCATTTTATATAAAAGGCAGTTATGGCACAAATACATCGTGTATAGAGATTAAAGGCGGAAATGAGTATGTATTATGTGATGCAGGGACAGGCATCAGGGATTTTGGTAACCGCCTCATAAAAAATAAGGCAGCAAAAAAAGACAGACAACCCGATACATTCCACATATTTCTGTCCCATCTCCACTGGGACCATATCCACGGCTTTCCATTCTTTACCCCTGCATATATACTAGGCAACAGGATAAATATATACGGCTTTCATGAAAATATAGGGGATGCCTTTGAGGCACAGCAGTCACAGCCGTTTTTCCCTGTGCCCCTGAGATATATGAGTGCAGATATAAGATTCTCAACACTTGAGCCTGACAGGGAGTATCACATTGCCGGGCTTGGGGTCAGGGGGTTTAAACAAGACCACCCCGGGGTCTCCTATGGCTACAGGTTTGAAAGGGAAGGAAAGGCTATAGTATATTCCAGTGACTGCGAGCACAGAGAGGGCATTGAAAGGGATGACTATGTATTTCTCAATTTCTTCAGGGACGCAGACCTCCTGATATTTGATGCCCAGTATTCCCTCCTCGATGCCATATATACAAAGGAGAACTGGGGCCACTCCAACAACATAATAGCCGTAGAACTGAGCGTCAAGGCAGGGGTTAAAAGACTGTGTATGTTTCACAATGAGCCTACATGCGATGACAGGAGTCTATGGGACTTTCTCGAGGATACGAGAAAATACCTCCGCCTCTACGATGAATCATATCCCCTGATTATAGACCTGGCATATGATGGGATGGAGATAGAGGTTTAGTATATATCCCACTTTTTGAACGGCCCTTTTTTGCCTCAGGGTTTACACAATAAAGCGGTTTTTTCCCTCCAATACCCAGCAAGAGGTTTTTTGCTGCTATGTGGGCCATCATCCTCCTTGTCTCTGAGGTAGCACTGCCTATGTGGGGCAGGAGGACCACATTGTCAAGTCCTATAAGGGGGTTATCCATCTGGATGGGCTCTTTCTGGAAGACATCAAGCCCTGCACCGGCTATCCAGCCCTCTTTTAGTGCCCTTGCGAGAGACGCCTCATCTACAGTTGCCCCCCTTGATGTATTTATAAGGATGGCATCCCTCTTCATAAGCCTCAGGCGCCCCTCATCTATAATATGATAGGTGTCCTTGGTCAGGGGCGTATGGATGGTGACAAAATCAGACCGTTTAAGGAGGGTATCTAAAGTGGCATATCTAACGCCGAGCCTTTTTTCCTCATCACGGGGTATCCTTGTCCTGCTGTTATAAAGGACATTCATGTTAAACCCCTTAGCCCTTTTTGCCACTGCCCTGCCGATCCTTCCGAACCCAATAATCCCCAGAGTGGCACCCCATAATGATTTTCCAAGAAATAATGAGGGGGACCAGGATATTTTCCACTCACCCTGCCTGACAAATCTGTCTGCCTGGGGTATGTGTCTGGCGGTGGCAAGGATAAGGGCAAAGGTCAGGTCTGCTGTGGCATCTGTGAGGACGCCAGGTGTATTGCCTATATAGATACCCCTTTTTGTTGCCTCCTCTACATCTATATGTTCAAAGCCAACACTCATTGTGCTTATAACCTTGAGCATCGGGGCTGCATCCATGACTTCTTTATCTATACGATCTGTAAGCATGCAGATTATACCGCCCTTGTCTCTTATATTCTCTATGAGCTCATCCCTTGTGGCCGGTGCATCTTTGATATTTACCTCCACATCACAGACCTGGGCTATCATATCTGTAGCATCCTTAGACATAGCCCTTGTTATATATACCTTAGGTTTCATAGGCCTCCGTTTATATAACATTTAAGATTTGCTTTAGCATCTCCCCGAGCTTTTTCTCTTCGCTCTCGTCGGCATATTTAGGCCTCTCCACATCCGGGAAAAGATTGAATATACCGTTTACTATTACCTCTGCATGGGGTGGACAGCCGGGCAGGTGAATGCCTGACTGGGCATTGTGTTGCTGACATATACCCATAAATATATTGGTCTGGCTTGAATCGACTGGATAGGGGGTCTGGGGGCCCAAAAATATATGGGCCTTTTTATCAAGGGGTCGGTCTATCAAAAGCCTATCCGGGTCAGCAGGGTCAGGCCGTCTCAATTTTGCAAGGACAAAATGGAGATAACCCCTGCAGCCGCTACAGGCATCACCATCATGGACAATAAAATCCCTGCCACCGCTCAAATCGATTAGCGGCTGTTTAAAGGGGCTTGCCACCTCTTCTATGCTTGTGCCCAGGATCTTTATTTTATCTTGCTCCACAGGGCCCATACCCTGCATATAGGCAAGAAAGACAGGGGGTGAAGAGAGGGGGTCAATGCCCATAATCCTCATGGCTACTGCATCCAGTGCAACAGGGTTTGTGGCACCGAGGAGGATGCCCATCTTCTTTGGTGTCCCTGATACAGGGCCAAAGTCTTCCTGACCCACAAGACCATCTATAATCGTCAGTTTTGGCTTTATTATATAATGGATATTGACAAGGTTCTGCCACAGGCCAAAAAAATGGGTCATATACTTTTCCAGGGGCGGGACAGCACCCTGGAGGCTCTTTATGCTTAAAGATACAATAGCGGCAAAGTGGATCTTGAGAACAGGGACATTTATTATAACATCCGCCCTCTCCAGAGTCATTGGTATCTTTCTTGAGGCCATCCTCTTGCCCTCCGGGACAGGCCTTTCAATGAGGTCGTCGTTATTGAAGTCAACAAGGGATACCCTGTCCGGGTCAAGGTCTCTAAGCCTGTCATATCCATAATGACTAAACATCTGGCCTGTTGAGCTCCTGTTAATGGACGAGCCTTCTGCTACTATAACCCTCTTTGCAACAGGCAGGAGGATCTCTATGAGCGCCCTTATAACCCTTATATCCGTTATAATGCCCCCTTTATATACCCCATCTTTGAGCCCGTGGTCGCTTACAATATTGGGTTTTATAACAACTGTCTGGCCTTTTCGCACAAACCTCTCCAGGCCGCCCAGGTTATTTATTATATTTTTTATCCCCTCTTTTATGTCTTCATATGACATGCCTTCAGGTATGCGCTCTATGGCCACCATCTCTTGTTTCCTGTATGGCCTTGCAGGTCTTTTCCCTTTTAGTTTTTTAAGGAGCACAGCGGTGCTGAGCTCCATTTTCACTGTCTTGACCCCATTTTTATCGAATGTCCTCATGGGCCTGAATCCATATTGGAGCATCCATTTATATGTATTCTTATCATCATAGGCAATCTCTGCAGATACAAGGGTCTCCTTTTCTATGAGCCTGTCCATGATGGCCTGTTCAAGCCCCTGGCCTTCAAACCCATTATGGATGTATATATTTTCGATGGTGCTTGTCGCCCTGTTGTATGTTAGCCATCCTATCTCCTGGCGTCCTCTTTTTGCCGTATATCTGATTTTATCTATATCTTTTTTCAATGTAATGGCCCTATCCATAACCAATGCCTCCTTGAGTCTATTAGGATATCCCTATTAAAGATTAACATAATGGAGAGGCTACTTAAATAATTTTTACTCTATGGACACCCTTAATAATCATAAATCTAATATGGAATAAGGCCTCTGCAGGGTTTTGCATTGGCCTTAAATGTGTTATTATAAATCGGCTATGGATATAATAACAGCAAGGGGTCTGACCAAAGACTTTAACCACACAAGGGCAGTGGACAACATTGATTTTGATATAAAAAAAGGGGAGTGCTTTGGCTTTCTCGGGCCAAACGGTGCAGGCAAGACCACTGTAATGCGCATGCTATACTGTGTTGTTGTGCCTACCAGCGGAACAATAAAGGTCTTTGGACTGGACATCGAGGACAACCCATCTATCATAAAGTCGAGGATCGGGGTCATGCCCCAGGACGATAATCTCGACATAGAGCTTTCAGCATTAAAAAATCTCATCGTATATGCCAGGTATTTTGAGATACCCTATAGGACCTCAAGGAAGACAGCATATAATCTCCTTGAATATGTAGGGCTTACAGAAAAGGCAGATGAAAATATAAAAAATCTGTCCGGTGGTATGCAGAGGGCCCTGCTCCTTGCACGGTCTCTTATTAATTCACCGGAGATACTCATCCTTGATGAGCCCACCACAGGTCTTGACCCCCACAGCCGACACAATGTCTGGAACAAGCTGAAAGACCTTAAGGAGAAAAACACTACCCTCATACTTACCACCCATTATATGGAAGAGGCAGAGAGGCTTTGCGACAGGGTGGCGATTATGGATAGGGGGAGGATAATAACCATAGACTCACCGAAAAACCTCATGGAGACCCACGGTGGTAACCTTGAGTATGTGTATCTTAAGCTCACAGGTAAGAGATTAAAGGGGAAGGAGAATGGAGAAAACAATCTGTCTTAAAAGGGCATTCAGGGTCTGGCAGAGACACCTCACAGTTTATACAAAACTCTATAAGACCAGTATAGCCCTTAATTTTGTAGAGCCTGCCCTCTATCTTATTGCCTTTGGTATTGGCCTCGGTGCCTTTATAAAAGACATAAATGGCGTGCCGTATATAAAATTTATAGCCCCGGGGATTATAGCCTCCTCGTCCATGTTCGCAGCAACCTATGAATGCACATACGGAACATACGTCAGGATGACATTTCAGAAGACCTTTGATGCTATACTCGCCACACCCATAAACATAAATGACCTCATTGCCGGGGAGCTTATATGGGCGGCCACAAAGAGTATGTTCTACGGCACCATCATTATTGTAGCCATATCAGCCTTCAGGCTGGTAGATTCACCCTTTGTCATTGCCATAATACCTATCCTGTTTTTAAGCGGTCTGGTATTTGCCGAGATCTCCATGGTATGTACAGCTGTTGTCCCCGGGATAGATTCCTTCAACTACTTTTATACCCTTTTTATGACACCCATGTTCCTCTTTTCCGGTATATTCTTTCCCCTGGATGTATTGCCCCCTGCTGTGGCAAAGATAGCGTTTTTCACGCCCCTTTATCACCTGACCCTCATATGCAGGTCCCTTGTCTGGGGCAGCGCAGGTGGTATCGCAGGTAGTATAGCATGGCTTGTGGTGGTAATCCTGATAATAGCCCCCCTTGCCTTTATTCTCATGAGGAAGAGGATAATAAAGTAAAAGAAATGACAGGTTTATTTTTTAATGATGTCTTTATAGTATTTATCAAGACAGTCAGGGCATAGACTGTGGCTAAACATGGCCTCAGAGTGTTCGCTGATAAACTGTTCAAGCTGATTCCAATAGCCCTTATCATCCCTTATTTTTTTGCAGTGCATACATATGGGTATTATACCTGATAGGGTTTTAATCTGGTTCCTTGCCTCTTCGAGCTTTTTGTTCCTTTCCAGCAACTCTTTTTCATATCTCCTCATCCTGGCGATATAGAAAAAAGTACCGCCTATAAGTATAAGCAGCATGCATATCAAAAAAGCCAGAGAGATAAATATAGTCCTGTTTCTCTCTTTTCTCAACTGTTCTGCCTTTAATTTATCTGTTACATCAAAGACAATGGAGAACAGGAGTGCTGTGTTGCCAAGGTTGATGGGATATGAATATACCTCCACATCCCTTATATCGCCGTTAGACAGCCTGTGTCGAAAATTAAAAAAATTCTTTTTCTGCTCCCTTGCCCTTGACATCTCCTTCTTTACCTCATCCTCTGTCAAGGTATTGATCTCCTGGATTTTTTTACCCACAAGTTCTGGGTAGCCGTAAAACATCCTTGCTGAGTTGTTGGCATCGAGTATTGTCCCTGTCTTTGGGTCTATTATCAACATTATAGTCCCGTGTCCCTGGAAAAAATCATAGGAAAAGATCTGCTGTTTTTTTATGGTCTCCCAATCAGCCAGAAGTTGGTTTGAGGCCTTATTTATTATTATAGAACCTTGAGGCAATGCAGATATGGGTATTTCATGGGCCTGCAGGGCCTCTCCATCAAATATAAATCTGTTTGGGCTATCCATTATTATAGGGATGCTATCAGCCCCTTCTCCATTCAGTATCCTTAATGCCATCTTTGCTGCCTCTTCTCCCTGGGCATATGAATAAGGTACCTTACCGCCTATTACCCCATATTTTATCTGGACATCTGTTACCCC
>JAKPCK010000002.1 GCA_029553295.1 Deltaproteobacteria bacterium
GAGGAAGGGGTTAAAAGGGTATGGGAGGACTCCCACATATTTAAACAATTGAGGGATTTGAGGGCATACAAAGGCAAGTGCAGCAGGTGCAGATATTTAAGTATATGCGGTGGATGCAGGGCAAGGGCATATGAGACAGCCGGCGATTTCCTCCATGAAGAACCCTATTGCTCCTATAAGACCTGAGAGAAAAAATACAAGACCTTGGAGGCATATACTATATAGAGGAGGGGTCATATTCCTCTCGACGCATTACCGTATCATATCGGATTACGGCCCAGATAGTCCTGAAATGAGCCGACTGGCATAGAAGAAAAATAAAAGACACCAGGAAGGGCTTCACCCTGCCCCCATTGTCAGCCTTATTTTATGTAATCAATGAATTCCTTAAGAAGCGCCTGGACACCTGCATCCTTGAAGATGTCCGTATCCCTCAGCTTTGCTGCCATAGCAGCAAAAGATGCCCTGTCAGGTTCTCATCTATGACCATACCGGCTTTTTTCAAATTTTCGAGAAACAGGGCCTCGTTTTTACGTTTCCATTCCTTTTCATATCTGGCTGCCTCATTCACGGCCTCTATAACGGTCTTTTGATCCTTTTCAGGTAGCGACGAGAACCAACCGAGGTTGGCTACAACAATATCAGCACATATATTCTGGGCAGTGCCAGGGTCGGTAACTACAGCAACGGTGATAATGTTAGAAGCAGGTAGATTTGTAGCGCAGAAAAGAAAGATAATAAGTGTGCAGGCAAACAAAATATTACCAGTTTTTATACAAAACCTCCATAAGGGTTTATTTGGAACATTATAATATAGTCTTATGTGCTTTTCCTTCTTTATGTATTGCAAACAAGTGGAAAAATCTCAAATAGCCGGGCAAATCTTAATTACCGAGGCCAAAAGCTTGTGCATTGCCGGGATAAATATACCTCCACCTGATAGAAATAATGAAACGATGGTCAAAATAATAATTTGTTTCAAGCTATACACTTTTGTCTCATTTTCATTGATTTTTTCACTTATCCTTATTTGATGCCACGTCTGAACTCAGCCGTATGTAGTGGCCGCAGGCCGCAGTACGCAGGCATAAGCCTGTTAGGCGGCATACATTGGTTTGTTATCATTGAGACGTAACCAGCCCTTAACTATACGGTAAATAATCCAGATGCCATTTGCCATAAGGATTAACCAGCCAATTACAAAGAAATAAGTGATTACACCAATTGCTCCCCAAAGTAACCCAAACCAGAACGTCCTTATTTGCCAGCGGAAATGGCTTTCCAGGAATGTCCCTGCAACATCTTCTTTTTTAACGTAGTTCATCACGATAGCTACGATGGCAGTGATGCCGATTAGAAAAGATGCGGCATAAAGGGCATAGATTACAGTGGTGAGAGTTTTTGCGGATTGTTCTTTCTCTGGTGCGATTATTGTGGCTTCCATTTTTGTCTCTCCTTTCTAATGCAGTAACTCAAAGGGATTCTTGCAATGCTTAACATTTTCTTTTATCTTAACCATATTGAACCGGTATAATGTTGTCAATGAAATTTCTGTAGAATTAATATCCGTCCCTATTTCAACTTCTTCTGCTCTATGCTTAAGGTCTTGCATTTTCCAAATCCGACCAGATGGCCCTTTCCGTCAATAATGAACTCTAACTTTTTTCCATGCTGCCTTCCTCATTGCATAAAACTCTATCCATCCATCTTTTGTTTCCCAAAAATCCAAACGGGCTGAGAAGGGGAATAAGCCAAAGCAAATTCCACCAATTTAACCCGAAAACCTCCATATCACCTAATGACAAGACTGCCCAGGCAAAGGCAATAAAAAATAAACCATAGGGTGCGAGCATGAGTTTCCAATAAGGGGTTGATGGATGTCGCCACGGAGCATAATACAAGACTGTGACAATAGCAGTTCCGATCAAGGCTGCCCCGATCACACCCTGCACAAATTTTTGCCTGTAAAAAAATAACACTACCAGAATAAGGATCCAGATGAAACCCCCTGCCCAACCGCCAATCCATCCTGCCTTTTCACCTGTTCTTTTTTTGGTCATCATCACCTACCAGTAATGCTACAGCGTGCAGTTGTTGATTCACGATTTCATGTTTAACAAACCTTCAATAACCGCCTTCAAGGTGAACAGAAAACTGTATCCATTCTATTACTGGGCAACCATCCGGCATGGGCCTAAGCTTGAATTCTTCAATCGTCAGTCTCCCCCCACCGAAACGCCTTACCTCCTCCACTTCTTGAGTATCCACTGAACGGCCCATTGTGGATGCGTCAATTGTTTTCCCCACCTCAGGAGAAAAGATGAATTCTCTTGGGTTGTCAGGACCAGTATCGGCAAGGTACTCACGTGTTTGACATGCAGAAGGATTTTCTAACAAATGCCAGCACTGGATATATCTTGGGTTTGGGACAAAGTGAAAAGGCGGGGTCAAGCGTGCCAGGTTTTCATCTCGTCCATGCTCTTTGATGACAATCTCCCATCCATCCACAATAGGTTCGAGGATGAATATAAACATCTCGCCAAATGGATGCTGAAATCGTTTACCCTGTGACACCCTCCCTTTGAATGTTGTATGAAAGTACGGATATTGAATTTTACGTTTCAATTCACCTAGAGGCATCTGTTTTACCTGAGATTGTGTTCCATTGATGCTGCCAATAACTTTTTCTTTCTCCACCCGAAGCCAATACTCTCCACAATGAGAAAGGGCCCAACCATCACCGGGCTTTGAACCTGGTCCATTAATCGCCAGAATCCATTCACTGCCAGGTGCAAAACCTTCCAGTATGGGGCGGCATTGCATTCCATCGCCCATCTGAATAACCATTCCGGAATCAAGCAATGCTCCCTTTAATGTTTCCAAAACAAAAACACTCATAGTCGGAGATTGTCCGGGATGATGGCGAGTAATCCTGCCATGAAAAATCAGCGGTGCATCCTTTGCCACAACAAGAAACGGGCCTCTCCATGGGCAGGAACAGGCATGAGCGAAAACGGTAAACCATAAAAGACATAAGCAGATCAGCGTGATAGCACATGTATACTTTTTCATCTTATGGCCTTTACTGACCTTCCAGATAAACAAAAGGCTGTGCATCCAAATCGTCAGCTATACAAGAAATAAGAGGGTTTGGTGATGATATGGCCATATTCAGAGCCTCTCGATAACGTCTTGAAAGGACTGGCCACAGATTCTTCTCATTTCTAACCCGTGCGGCCTCATAGGCCGCTTTTAGCCGGTGGGCCTTTAAAAGGTAGAGAAAGGGGGCAATAGGCGTACTTGGTCTTTCTCTCAACCAATCGTCTACAAAATCTGCCTCACCTAAGGGCCCCTCGCTCATGCCCTCCCACTCAGACATTAAAGGCATGATTTTAGCAAAGGTTTCTGCCTCGGCTCTTACATGCTGCCCCAGTATTATGAACATCTGTTCTGCTAATAAAGCCTTCCTGACAAATACTACCTTTTCAGGATTAGAAGGAGGTTCGAACGTCCAAAGAAAGGAGTCAGGCGCAATGGCTGCAAGATAATTTTGAAGGCAGGGCCTACGCTCCTTTGGATAGTGCGAGGGGTCTAATTCCTTTATCGACCCCATGCCACTGAAAATGATTTCTGAAAGTGAGGGAGTTTTTGGTGGTTTAGTTTCCTCTCCATGGCACCAACCGCTATTTAAAAAGATCGCATATACAGCAACGCATATATAAAACAGCATAGTGTTCATTGTTTTCCTGTCCAACATCCAATATGCTCATTATTATTTGCCCTATATTCGCTTTTATCTTTATTCATTATTATGAAAAACATAGCGAACAAAAACCATGTTGTCAATGAAATTGCTGGAGAGATTAATTAAAAATTCGGCGTTATCGCATGTGGTTATGTCAGAATCATTTAAGGAATTTCTTTCATCCAAAGAAAAGGCTAATTGAAATATCTTAGGTGTTATCTCGAGTGGGTTGCAGAGTGTGACCGTATTCTCTATATCCTGTTATCTCAATCTTTCTCAGATGACCGGGGGTCTCAAATTTTAAGTATTTATCTAAAAGCCATGAAGACCGGCAGGTAAATCAGACAGAGGAAACCCTTAAAGACTCTACATCTATTTTCTCTCATCGCAATATTATTGAAACTATGTTCTCTAAAATGGAGAAGCCTAATACAACCCCTAAAGAGGGTCAGCTTTAAATGACTAAAGAGGGTCAAATGTATTTTACGATTAATACACATGTTGTCGCTGCTTCAACTAAAGACCAGTTTGCCTCTGAGGTGAAGGATTTGGGACATGGTGTATTTACTTATACACTACTGGAAGGTTTGAAGGGCAAGGCCGCCGCCGGCAGCGATACTGTTACTGTTCGGAAGCTGATGGGCTATATAGAAGAACAGCTACCTGAAATAACTAAGAAGCATAAACAGGAGGCGCAATTCCCGGTGATCGATTCCCGCGGCATGGATTTCCCGTTGGCGATTGTAAAATAGGGGTTAAAAGCTTTGCAAAGATAATCCTTTTATTTTCGCTGCACCCTTAAAGTAAAAACCATGAAGAACATGGACTGTCTTATCTAAACTCTCTGACCGCCTTTTTTATCCTCTCTAAGCCTTTTTTTATGACATCCATAGATGTGGCAAAGGACAGTCTTATATAACCCTCCTTGCCGAATTCTGCACCTGGAACAACAGCAGTGTGAAAGTCTTCAAGGAGGATCTCTGTGAGTGTAGCAGATGACTCTATGGTCTTATCCTTGTATCTCTTGCCCAGAATAGCATTGAAGTTGGGGAAGGCATAGAATGCACCCTTTGGTTTGTAACAGGTGACCCCCTCTATTGACCTCAATTCACTGATAATAAAATCCCTTCTCTTTTTGAACTCATTTACCATAATGGGTATAATGTCCTGGGGGCCGTTCAGCGCTGCTATAGCTGCCATCTGGGAGATAGATGTGGGGTTTGATGTGCTCTGACTCTGGATATTGGACATGGCCTTTATTACATGGGCAGGACCTGCTGCATAACCTATACGCCATCCTGTCATGGCATAGGTCTTTGAGACGCCATGGCAGATTATTGTCCTATCCTTGAATGATTTATCCAGAGAGGCGATGCTTATATGTCTGTAGTCGTCATAGGTGAGCTTTTCGTATATCTCATCAGATATGATATAGAGATTGTTTTCTACAGCAAGCCTCCCTATCTTTTCGAGATTTTCTCTGTAGTATACAGAGCCTGCTGGATTTGACGGATAGTTGAGGATGATGCCCTTTGTCTTACTGTTTATGTATTTTTTCAGTAATGACCCTGTAACCTGGTAGTCTTCTTTTTCCTCGGTCTCTACCAGGACAGGCTTTGCGCCTGTAAGTTCTACCATTGGTGGATAGGATACCCAAAAGGGAACAGGTATGAGCACCTCATCGCCTTCCTGGAATATGGCCTCAAAGAGGTTAAAAAGGGCATGTTTTCCCCCACAGGATATTATTATCTCATCCCTTTTGTATGTAAGCCCATTATCCCTTTTGAATTTCTCTATTACAGCATCCTTTAATGGGTCAATCCCTGCTGCAGGGGTATATCTCGTAAAGTTATCGTTTATGGCCTTGATTGCCGCCTGTTTAATATGTTCAGGGGTATCGAAATCCGGCTCTCCTGCCCCGAACCCTGCTATGTCGAGGCCCTGCGCCTTTAATGCCTTTTCCTTGGCATTGATGGCAAGGGTTGGTGATGGTTTAAGTGCCTCTGCCCTTTTTGATAACATATCTAAACTCCTTAAATTTTATTGTAAAATCCTTATCCTAAATCTGCAACAACGCCCCTTAGTTAATTATATTAATCATCAAATCCAGCCAAAGTGTCTTGTCAATATTTACTATACCTAATCTTCCATGAAACATCATTAATCCGCCCTGTAAAAAGATTTTTATTGCCTAAATCTCGTGAGGATACTCAATACAATATCCCACATATTGTTGTCAATCAAAATGTTGAGGTGGTTAACAGGCAGGCAGTAAGAGTTTTCCCGGGGCGTAACAGGTGATACAGATGAACCGACGCTGACAAAGCCATCACCATAGCCCAGTCTCCACTCATGTGGTGTGTTTTTTCTTGATATCTTCTCCAGCGAGCCTATGATGTCGAGGGGTCCTTTTTTTATATAGGTCACATTGTTACCATAGATATCAAAATGGGGGATGTGCTTTTCAAGTTGGGTATTTTCGCTACTATTTATCTCCCTTATAACATGGGAGTCTGTGCATAGCTCTACTATGGGGACGAGGAATCTCTTTATAGAGGGTATGGCAAGGCTGATAAACCTTGAATATCTCATCACGATATCTGCAAACCTGCTGCCGTAATGGGGCGTGGAAAGACATATAAGTGCCTTTGGCGCAAGATTATATAACTGTATTGCCCTCCTTGCCACAAGTCCGCCCCTCGAATGGGCAATAATGATAAAATCTTTTGAAGGCAGGGATGATATTATTTCTTTAAGCCCTCCTGCTGCCTCATCTATTGTGCTTTTATCATCTTGGGTCCAGCTTGCTATGTTGTATCTCCCCTTTATCCTTTCGGCAAAGGGTATTATCTCTTTCTCGTTTTTTAAAAGTGTCCTGAATGATATAAAAAGTACCTTTTCTTCCAGGGGTTCAAACCATACCTTCTCGCTTACACCAAGGCCATGTATGAGAATTATCCAGGTTTTATTGTCTGATTCGTGGAGTATCATCTATTCGGACAGGTCATCCCTCTTACTTGGCAGGGCTGAGGCAGTGACCTTCATGATATTCTCTGTATCTTCTGTTACCTTGAATCTATTGTCTATCCTGTGACCTATTATCCAGATTATGTCATTATCTGAGAGGAGAAAGGGTATTTTTCTCCTGCTATCAAGGGGTATCTTTCTGGAGATAAAAAAGTCCTTGACCTTAACCATATCGTCCATGCCCAGGGGCATAAATCGGTCACCCTCCAAAAAGCATCTCACCGAGAGCCTGCCTATCCGGTCCCTGTCAAAGAATGCAATATTCTCAGAAAGCCTTGCCTCTATTGGTTTTGTAAAGGGCATTATCTCTTTTTTCAGATAGGTCTCCACCTCCAGGACAAGCCCGAAAGGCTCAAGGATATTTATACCGTCGTGGATATCAATGACATCATCGAACCTCATGGAAGGTGGTTTTTTTGTAAAGACAAGTTTGTTGTAAATCTTTTTAATCTTGAGCCCCCCTGGGAGGCTCAATGTAAGGTTAGGCCTCCTGGAATGGATAATCTTATCAACAAGTTGCATATGCTGTCTCAATGGTATAAACCCTTGTTCCATGCTGTTTATGATTTCACTTAAGACCCTATATCTTGTCTCGCTATCCTGTGTCATAAAACTGTCTATGGCAACCCACATGTCATCCTTGTCTGAAAACAGATTTTCCTCTAAAAAAGAGGAGACTCTTTCGTGGAATACCCTATCTATCTCTGTTATATCATTTAGGAGCAGATATACCTTTTCTTTAAAGGCAGGGTTCAATCCCTCCATCAAAGGGATAATATTCTTTCTTATATAGTTTCTCTCATAGTATGTCTTTTCATTGGATGAATCCTCTACATGGGGGATGGAGTTTTTTTCTGCATATCCCTCTATCTCAGAGCGGTATGTGTATAAAAGGGGGCGGATAATCCTGTCCCTTGCCATGGGGATGGATGATAGGCCCCTAAGACCACTTCCCTTTATAAGCCTGAGGAGAAAGGTCTCTATCTGGTCATCGAGATTGTGGGCAATGGCTATCCTGTTGTATCCATATCTCTGTGCTGTCTCGTTAAAAAAGGCATATCTTATGTCTCTTGCCCCGTGTTGTATGGAGAGATTCTTTTCCCTTGAGTATGCCTGGACATCAAATCTACCTGAATAGAAAGGGATATGCCATCTATCGGCCAATCCCTTTACAAATGTCTCATCTCTATCAGACTCACCGCCCCTCAACTGGTGGTTCACATGGGCTATAGCAACATTAAAACCCTTTTTTTCAGATATTTTAAGGAGGATATGGAGCAAGACAACGGAGTCTATGCCCCCTGATACACCAACCAGGACATTATCCCCCTCATTGATGAGTCTATGCTCTTTAATGACCTTTTCAATCTTATAGAGCAGGTCCATAATATATGCCTGCCTGGTGTTGCAGCGATGGGAGGGCAGTCAAAATCCCCATTAATCTCATGAGAACCATTTCATATTAATGGGAACATGATGAGCAGCTTGAGGAGCCGCAGGTTGAGCAAGAGCCCCCTGCCCCTGAGGAGGAGGGCTTGAATTTATAGCCTATGGAGAAACCAAAGGAGGACATCTTCTTTGTAGGGTTGTCTGCACCACAGCGGGGGCAATTCTGTTTTTCATTCCTGAAGACAAGGGCCTCAAACTCATTCCCACACCTCTCGCACACATACTCATATATAGGCATAAAATTGTCTCCTTTCTCTATTTTTTTCTCTTCAATTCCTTTGTTATGTCGGACATGAGGTTATTTAATCTCTCCCTGTAATGGGATACATCCTCGTCCATATCCTTTATATCTATAGATAATGCGTTTTTTGCAAAATTCAATGCCTTCATGAACCTATTTTTGAAAAAAAAGTGAAAGGCCGATGAATATAGATAGAAAAATTCTGCTTTTGTACTACCTTTGTTCATATACAGTATCTTTTTCAAGAGCTGCCTTGATATGTCATAGTATTCGCTTTCGAGGTAGCTTTTTGCAGCCTTCTGTATTAAGAGTTCCCTCCCGTCTTTATATAACTCGTTCAAAAGCCTTGCATACCCCTTCTTTCCATAGATAGTTATCGGGTCCTTTTGATTTTCTAATATAAAACGGGGCATGAGGTAGCTGTCTTTGTATAGCTTGATGAGGTCTTTGAGCTGTGACACAAGCTCCCTTAGGAGTTTTTTTATCTCTTTTATACCTTCGTTTAGTCTCTTTTCTGCCTTTTTTGTAAGTAGATTTATCTCCTGGAGTATCTTTTTCTCTGTGTCTGTAAATTCAGCCATCTCTCTGATATAATTAGGCCTGTAGTATTCAATCTGATAGAGGTTTTCTCTGAACTTCATGGCCTCGTGGAATATGTAGCCTACGGTCATGTCATAGAGTTTCTCCTTGTAGGTGGCCTCATCAGACCTCCTATACAGGGTATGACACATCTCCTTTAGCTTGTAAAGGCAACTCCTCCCCCTGTCATCAACAAAGTCCTCTATGTATGAAAAACACAGCTCACCCCTTCTGAAGAGTGTCTTGCACTCCATACACTTCTTATAGACGCAGATAGACTCCCTAATTAGGTCTATCTTGCTCTTCTCCTCGTTTATCCTCTTGGTCTCCACCTTTATCACCATTGATTAACTGTCTCAACTCCTCTCCGTCTATGGATTCCTTTTCCAGGAGTGTCTGGGCTACTTTTTCAAGGAGTTCCTTGTTGTCGCTCAATATCTTCTTCACCTTTTTGTATGACTCGTCTATTATGGATTTTACCTCGTTATCTATCTCCCTTGCTGTCTCCTCACTGTAGTCCTTACCCCCAAAGGAAGGGGCGATGTCGAGAAATAGAGGTTTTCTGTCCTTTTCAAAGGTTACGTACCCCAGTTTTTCGCTCATCCCGTATTCCTTGACCATAGACTTGGCTATATCTGTGGCCCTGAACAGGTCATTGTGGGCGCCTGTGGATATCTCCCCGAATTTTATCTCCTCTGCCACCCTGCCTCCAAGGAGTACGCAGAGCCTGTCGAGGAGTTCCTTTTTTGTCATGAGATAGCGGTCTTCAGTGGGCAACTGCATGGTATAACCCAGTGCAGCTATACCCCTCGGGATTATGGAGATCTTGTGTACAGGGTCTGTTGTCTCGAGAAACTCGGCCATCAGTGCATGACCTGTCTCGTGATAGGCCACAATCTCCTTCTCTTTTCTGCTCATGACCCTCTTTTTCTTCTCAAGGCCTGCAACCACCCTGTCTATTGCCTCCTCAAAATCCTCCATGGTTACAGACTGTTTATTCTTTCTCGCTGCGAGTAAGGCTGCCTCATTGACAAGGTTTGCCAGATCTGCGCCGACAAACCCCGGAGTCCTGGCTGCCACAACCTTTAAATCCACATCCTTTGCCACCTTTACACCCTTTATATGGACCTGGAGTATCTCCTCCCTGCCCTTTATATCCGGCCTGTCTACGAGTATGTGCCTGTCAAACCTGCCTGGCCTGAGTAGTGCCGGGTCAAGTATCTCCGGCCTGTTGGTTGCGCCCATTATTATTACACCTGTCTTTGTATCAAAACCATCCATCTCTGAGAGGAGTTGATTTAGGGTCTGCTCTCTCTCGTCGTGGGATGATAGGGGATTCATGCCCCTTGCCTTTCCAAGGGCATCGAGTTCATCGATAAAAATAATGCACGGTGCCTTCTGCTGGGCCTGGCTAAAGAGGTCTCTCACCCTTGATGCACCTACACCCACGAACATCTCTACAAAATCAGAGCCGCTCATGCTGAAAAATGGCACCTTTGCCTCGCCTGCCACTGCCTTTGCAAGGAGTGTCTTTCCTGTCCCAGGGGGGCCAACAAGGAGTATCCCCTTTGGTATCTTTCCACCTATGTTTAAGAATTTATTGGGATTTCTGAGGTATTCTATTATCTCTTTTAGCTCCTCCTTTGCCTCATCAACACCGGCCACATCATCAAAGGTAATGCTTATCTCATCCTCTCCGTAAATCTTCCCCCTGCTTTTCCCGAAATTCAATACACTGGATGGGGCACCACCCATCCTCCTCATAAGTAGATTCCATATGAGTATAATGATGGCAAAGGGCAGGACCCAGGATATAATTGCCTTTATAATCTTGTTTTCGTAGTAACCTGTGTATTTAATCTTGTTCTCCTGGAGTTGTCTTACAAGGTCAGGGTCTTCAACCCTGCTGGTTAGAAACCTTGTCTTTTTCCCCCCTTCAAGGGCAAGGCTCCCCTGTATAGTCTCTGTATCTATGACAAGGTCGCTTATCTTCCCTGTGGGTATCATCTCCTTAAATTCACTGTATGGGATGGTCTTGACCTCTGCCTTGAAGATATAGCTGTTGATAATGACTATGGCAATAAAGCCGAGGACAAAATAGAGGAATGTAAAACTCTTGGTCTTTTTATCTTTTAGCTTGTTTTTCTCTTTTAGCTCGAGGAAGACGCTCTTGGTCTTTTTTCTCTCATTTTTATTGGTCTTTTTTCTTGGCATCTTCTAATTCTATCAGAAACTATCTGTTTTTTAAATATGATTTTAATGATTTGTGTCAAAGCCTTTTATTTCAGGCTGAAATCTACCCTGCTGTCCTTGACCTTGTCCTTTTTTTCAGGGGTAAGGGTCTTTGGCTCTATTATGAATACCCTGTCCACAGTTACCTTTCCTGTTTTGAGGAGCATCTCTTTGACATATGCTGCCCTCTGATTGGCGAGTGTCCTCAGATCCTCGTCCTTTATCTCTATATGGGTGTATATCAGTTTCTCCATCTCCGGAGAAGGTAGGGCCTTGGTAAGCCCTATGGCTGTTTTTGGTTTGGCAAATTTTTCTGCATCATATGCCATCTTGAGATACCTGTCATATTCCTTTGGTTCTATCTTGACATCGTCCACAGGGACTGCCTTCTGTCCCTGTTTAATCATATCGTTGAGTTTCTGCACCTTCAGCTTTTTCATGAATGCAGCCTTTTTCAGGCCTTCCCTGTCCTTATCCATATCTACATGGCCCTGTATATCGAGTTTTAGAGATGGCCTCTCATATAAGGCCTTGGCGAGGTTTTCAATCTTTTTTATATTCTGTTCATTGACCTTGTAGTCGCCGTAGTCGAACTCTAAAGAGCTTATCTCTTCTCCCCCGCCAAATAGTGAACCAAGGAGTGCAAACGGTGCAGTTGCTGCCTTGGTGAGGAGATTTACAATAACCTGGAGGACTATCCTCCATACGCTGAACTTGGGGTCATCGAGGCTGCCGGAGACAGGTATATCGAGCTTTATCTGGCCATTTCTGTCCTTGAGGAGGGCTATGGCGAGTCTCACGGGTAATTTTGTGGCCACAGGGCTATCAACAGGTTCACCGAGGGTTAATTGGTCTATAAATATTACATTCTGGGAATCAAGCTGCCTTTTTGCAATAAGATACTTAAGGTCTATGGATAGCTTGCCCTTCTCCACCTTGTAACCTATGTATTTCCCTGAATATGGTGTCATGGGGCTTAAATCAAGGCTGTTGAATCTTGCAAACAGGTCTACAAGGAGGTTTTCTTTGGCAGGGTTTATCTTCCCTGCTATCTCAAGGGGGACAAACTGGTTGATCTTGCCCCTTAGGTTTACCTCTGCAAGCTGATTTTTACTGAGGGCTATACCTGATACCTTGCCACCTATCTCTGTGAGGCTTGCTGTGTAGGTTGGTTTTATAGCCTTGTCTGTAAACTCTATTGTCCCTCCCTGGAGTGTTATATTACCTATCTTTATATCCTTTTCAGGCTCTTTTGGCTTTTTCTCAGGGGGTGCAGGGGATTTTTGCTCTGCCTGTGCCTGTTTTTCCTTTGCCTTTTCCTCTTCCACCATTATCTTCTGGAGATTCAATGTGCCATCGGGGTTCACCGTGACCCTTGCAAAAAAGTCAGCAAGGGAGATGCCGTCGATATGGATGAAGAAGGGGTCAGAGCCAAAGTTTAGATTGTTTATGGCAAAGGCCTTCCAATTAAGAAGAGGTTCGGCATGTGCCTTATCTATGGTGGCAAGATTAGCTACCAGTATCTTGCCGCTATACTTTACTGACATGCCCTTTTTCTCCGGTATGGCAAGATTGAACTTTCCAGAGGTGGAGAACGCACCATCTGTGATGTTGATATTAACCTTATCTGTAAAATAGGGCTGAAGGGTGTTTATATGGATATTTTTTATGTCTACGGAAAGATCAGCAAATAAAGGGTTTATACCAAATGGGCCTTTTACGGTTATGCCTCCGTTTTTATCAAAGAGAAAGGACAGGGAGAGTCTGGATAGATTATTTTTCTCAAGGGAGATATTCTCTGCCCTAAGACCCAGATTATTTATAATTATATTAACAGGTTGTGATGTGGTGAGGTCATTGAAGGATAACTTCCCCTTTTCAACCATGACCTCATTCAGGCTTAATGCAAACTTTCTTTCCGCCTCTTTCTTCACCTCTTTTCTTTCTTCTTTTCTTTCTTCACCCTTCTTTTTCGCTGCTGCCTTTTTTTCTTCAATCAATTTCTGGAGATTCAGCACCCCTTCTCTATCTCTCTCTAAAGATACCTCCGGTGAGCTGATCAATACCCTTGAGACCTCCAGGGTCTTTTGGATAGGCTCAAGGGATTTTATATCTATCTCTGTAGAAGGCAACCTGAATATGAGTCTTTTATGCAGGTCATCCCCAGCAAGTTTTCTTATTTTTATGGACCCGCTGATGACAATGGAGGGTGGTTTGTCTTTATAGTCAACGAAAGATACCTTGGAGGCAATATCCAGACTCCCGGAAAGGAGTTTAAAGTTCATCTTTGCAGGGATATAGGCCAGATACTTGGGTATGTCTAAATCCTGGATATCAATATTAATATACGCCTCACGGGGTTCAGCAAAGGGTTTTACATCACCCTGAATAACATACATATCATCGTTGATAGTGGCAGAGAAATAGGGCTGAATAAATGTCTTGGTGTAATGGGCGAGATTGGAGATAAATGGTATCTTTATGTTCATATCCCTTATGGTGTGCCTCGTATCAGCAGGGCCATCAAAGAAATCTATGCTGCCGTCCATAAGGGATATATTGTTCAATGAAAAATAGAAAGGCTTTTTCTCTGTCTTTTCAGGCTTCTTTTCTCCATCTGTCTTTTTGTCCCCCAATGCCATAAGGTCAGAGAAATTATATGTCCCATCCTTGTTTCGTATAATGTTTATATAGGGCTTTTTTAACCTTACCTCCTCCAGTATCAGTGCCCTTTTAAATATGGATGAGGCCCCAGCATCTACAAATAGTTCATCCAGGGAGAACATGGTATCGGTTTTTCCCATTTCTTTTATGTTGATGCCCGATATCTTTATGGTAAGGGCAAAGGGGTTGACCTGAATTTTTGCTATGGATACATCTCTTTTTAGGGTCTTAAATATGTTTTTTATGAGAAGGTTTTTAAGTATCGGTGGTGCAGCGAAAAAGCCGAACAATGTAAAGGCCAATACGAGGCAGCATAATATTAAGAAGATTTTTATAAAGAGCCTCTTTTTCTTAACCATAATACCCACCCACTGGGTTATTTGAAACCCTATCTTAAAACCATTATGCAATATGGATTTTATTATGTCAAGATGAGACCTTGAAAAAAAGTCTCAGGTTATCAAAAATTGGTTGGGCTTATCGTTAAGATGAAACTCCACCCCCACCACCTTCATTTGTCTTTCCGCTTTTCCATCCTGTTCTTCCTTCAAATCTGCTAAGATGTTATGCTAAATATTTTTTAGCAAGTTTAAGGGGGATAAAAACAAAAGATTGACATGGGCATAGTGTTTGTATTATAAAAAATAAAATAAGGGCGGGAATAACTCAGCGGTAGAGTGCAACCTTGCCAAGGTTGAAGTCGCGGGTTCAAATCCCGTTTCCCGCTCCATAAAAAGATCAGTGAAAAGTAATCAGTGAAAAGTAAAAAAATGGGGCTTAAAGACCTTTTTTCGCAATAATACTGTTCACTAAATATTTTATTATGGATTTCTGATGGCGGCATAGCCAAGTGGTAAGGCAGCGGTCTGCAAAACCGTTATTCTCCGGTTCAAATCCGGATGCCGCCTCCATTTATTCTATAACAAAATCCCAGGCAGTATCGTTAATCCATAGGGAGAAATAGCCCCTGCTGAAAAGGCCCTTTGGTCTTACAGTGTAGAGGTTCTCAGTCTTTTGTTTCTTGACAATTATTTCAATATCTTTGCCAAAGACAAACCGAGGTTTTCCCAGCGCTGATGCCTGATAAAACAACATAGGGTTAAAGGTCAGGACGTCCATATCGTATTGTCCGTAGATTATAAAATACTGTATATCCTTAAGGGCAAAGGTCTGTGGATTATTGGATTCCACAAAGATTAGACCGCCTTCATCAAAGACAATATTAGGAATCAACCTCACAAGACTGCTTTTAGTTTTAATATATACACCGTATTCCTTTGGTCTCTGCACCTTCTCATCCTTAGCATAGACCTCGTATCCTGTTATGGAGATGAACGAGACAAGTAATAAAAAAGCCAAAAAAATTTTTATCCTAACCATATGCCTCTCCCATAAATACTTTTTATTGGATAAGGGTTAAAAAAACCTTCCTTTCCCTTGGACCGTCAAATTCCATGAGAAATATACCCTGCCATTGTCCCAGCATGGGTTTGCCTTCAGAGAAGGGTATCATGAGGGAACACCCTGTAAGGGTGGATTTTATATGGGCATCAGAGTTGCCCTCCATATGTCTGTATGGATGGTTTCTGGGTGCCAGTCGTTCGAGCCCTTCTATTATATCCCTCATTACATTAGGGTCTGCATCCTCATTGATAACAAGCCCGCAGGTAGTGTGGGGTGTATATACATTTAGGATCCTCCCGTCTTTCCCTCTTACAGCCTTCAAGACCTCATCCGTTATATCCTTTGCCTCTACCTTACTTGTTGTTTTCACCTTTATGATATTAAACATATTAGCTGCCTTTCTGTTTATTTCTCTTTCTGTATTCCTCAATAGCTGCCCTCAATGCATCTTCGGCAAGGACTGAGCAGTGCTGCTTTGCCGGTGGAAGCCCGCCTAATGCCTCTGAGACCTGCTGGTTTGTTATCTTAAGGGCCTCTTCTATGGTCTTGCCTTTCACCAGTTCAGTGGTCATGCTACTGGATGCTATTGCTGCACCACAGCCAAAGGTCTTGAATTTTACATCAACTATCCTGTTATCCTCTATCTTCAGATATATCTTCATGGTGTCGCCGCAGACATTGTTCCCCACCTCAGCCACTGCATCCGGGTTTTCTATCTCTCCCATGTTTCTTGGATTCATAAAATGGTCCATAACCGTCTCATTATAAGGACCCCTTGTCATTATAACCTCCATGATTCATAGATTTTTAATCCCATAACCATATAAAATGTATTTATGCAACAGAATCTATCTTTATAACCTCATATGTCCTCTGGCCGCCAGGGGCTGAAAACACCACCTCATCACCCACTGATTTACCCATCAATGCCCTGCCAAGGGGAGATGTAATGGATATCTTTGCCTGCTCTATATCTGATTCATAAGGGCCAACCACTGTATAGACAACCTCTTCGTCTGTATCGAGGTTTAAAAGCGTTACAACGCAGCCAAACTCTATGGTTGTGAAGCCAGACCTCTTTACATCGATAATCTCGGAGTTTTTTATCATCTCCTCTATCTCGGCAATCTTTTTTTGTAGAAACTGGTATTCCTCCTTTGCAGCATCATACTCTGCATTCTCAGATAGGTCACCATGGCCCCTTGCCTCTTCTATGGCCTTGATAATCTTGGGCCTTTTGATATTCAACAGATATTCCCTCTCTCTTTTCAGGCTTTCATAACCATCTCTTGTAATAGGTACCTTCATCTTATACCCCAAAAATTTTATTGTGGTAAATTACAATGTCTGTCTTCTACAGGACATAGAATTATAATCCCATTAGATACAACTAATCAAGGTTTACCCATTCCCCTATGCTGTTGAGGGGCATAATGGCCCTCATTATCTTTTTTCTCGAGCTCAGGAAACGGGCCTTCATACCTCTTAGCCAATCCCTGTGTAAAAACATATGCTCCGGGGGACCTATAACACCGCCTTCTTTTATTTTTATCCGCCTACCATTTTCATCGATCCTGAATCTCCCATGACACAGTGTGCAGATTAAATAATCCTTTTTCATACGGACGATCTCGGAGCTACAGAATGGGCATCCGTATGTATTGATGGCTTTCTTTTCAGAAAATATAATATCTGCAAGCTGTTTTGCCTTTTTTCTGTAAACTTCACTAAAAAATACCTCCCCGGGCAAAGCAGCCTTTATGTTGACACTGGCCTTTATATCCAGCCCAAGGAATGTAGCTAAAACCATAAGGGCCTGGGGAGATACCCCAATCCTGTCTCTAATACCGTAGATATTTATGAGTATACATGGTTTGCCGTATGTTTTCTCGAGGTATCTATAAAAGAGGAAGCCCCTGTCGAGGATACGTTTGAAGATGCTGTGGGCACCAAAATAATATACAGGTGTAGCAATAATTATGCCATCGGCCCTGACAATATGCTCTATCAGCCTCTCCAGGTGGTCTTTGTGTGGGCATGGGCTGTCCATTATGCAGCTATAGCATGCATTGCAGGGCATGATATTTAATCCAGGGAGCCTTATCAGCTCCAGCCTGTGTTCAAACTCCATATATGTGGTTATCTCTTTTATGTAGACCTCACAGTTGCCGTATCTCCTTGGCGAGCCTACCAGGCCCAGTATGAGCTTTGACATGGGCTTATTATAACAGATTTAATGATTTGAAACAGCTTAAAAAGATTCCATTGCAATAAAAGGCAAAATTAGGTTAAAAAAGCCATAACACATGGATAAGAAGATATTTTCATGGTGTCTATTTGATTTTGCCAACTCAAGCTACTCTGCTGTTATTGCTGCCACAATCTTCCCTGTCTACTATGCAAACTATGTTGTCGGTAATCTCAAAGGAGAGGGAGACCTGTGGTGGGGTAGGGCAATAGCTGTGAGCATGGCCCTGGTAGCCCTGACCTCCCCTTTTCTCGGGGGTATGGCAGACTATGGGGGGATGAGAAAGAGGATGATGTTTTTGTTTACCTTGGTCTCTGTAGCCTCTATAGCATCCTTTGCCCTCCTTGAAAAAGGTATGGTCATACCAGGTTTTATCATGATTATCCTGGCTAATACAGGCATGGAGGGAGGGCTTGTATTCTATAATGCCTTTTTGCCTGAGATAGCTGAGAAAGACCGTCAGGGCAGGGTATCTGCATGGGGCTTTGGGATTGGCTATGGTGGTTCTATCCTGTCCCTTATCCTTGCCATTATTTTATTAAAAAATGCCTCTATAGAGTTTGTATGGATAATGGTGGCCCTATTTTTCGGGGTCTTTTCTGTCCCTGCCTTTTTGTATCTCCCTGAAGAAAGGATAAGGCAAAAATCTCTGACAGATGCGGCAAGGTCAGGTTTTATAGCCACCTTCAGACATCTTAGCTCCATTTGTAGCGAAAGAAACATGAGGAGATTTCTCATAGCTTATCTAATCTATGAAGACGGTGTAAACACAGTGATAGTCTTCTCGAGTATCTTTGCCGCTACAACCCTGGGGTTTAAACCGGATGAGCTTATATATATGTATCTTATAGTCCAGGCAACGGCACTGGTTGGTGCATTCATAATGGCCTCAAGGATTGATTTATGGGGCCCGAAAAAGGTGGTTATCATTACCCTCTGCCTATGGATTGCAGTAACCATAACAGCCTATTTCATAAATTCAAAGCCTCTTTTTATAGTGCTGGCATCCTTTGCAGGTCTTGGTCTTGGCACACTCCAGGCAGCCACCAGGGCACTATATGCCGGTTTTATACCAAAAAGGGAGGAGGCCAGGTATTTTGGTGTATTTAACCTCGTGGGGAAGTCATCGGCCATCTTAGGCCCCCTTATGTTTGGATGGCTCTCCTTTTTGTTCAAAAGCCAGAGGCCTGCTATAATATCTGTTGCCCTGTTTTTTATCACAGGCCTTGCCATTGTCTCTACAGTTAAGGACACCAGGGTTAAGCAAAATCCTTGAAAAACACCTTTTTATTTCATATATTGAGATAGCAAGTACAAGGAAAAACAAAGGGGGTTTTCGTATGGCCATAATGGATGATATAAAGAAGAGGACAGAAGAGGGGCTCAAGACCCTGAAGGAGACTGCCCAGGATCTTGCCTTTAATGTGGAAAAACAGGCAAAGATAGGAAAGAGAAAGTATCTGGATATAACAAAGTTACAGAGGAATATACAGAGGTTATATACAGAGATAGGCGAATATGTCTACGACCAATTCACATCAGGGAGGACCCCGACAATAGATAGCCCCTTTCTCAAGGAGAGGGTAAGTGCAATTACAAGATTGTCTATAGAGATAAAAGAGATAGAAGAAGAGATTGAGGAGATTAAAAAGACAAATCCCCCAAAACATACAGAGGATTAAGGGCATACCCTTTTTTCTCGGTATAGTTTTTTTTATTTTTATCCTGCCCCCACCATCTTTTGGTTATGAGAGGGTTATATCCCTCTCGCCACAGATTACAGAGTCTATCTTTCTTTTAGGGGCAGATGGATACCTCATAGCAGATACTATATTCTGCAAAAGGCCTGCCGGAGCTCATAGAAAGATAAAGATAGGAACACCTCTAAGGCCCGACATAGAAAAGATTGTCTCTCTGATGCCTGATATGGTTCTGGGCTCGAAGGAGGGAAATCCATTCTGGCTCATGGAGAGGCTCAAGAGACTGGGCATTAATACCCATTATTTTAAAAGACCCAGGGATTTTAAAGAGCTGTCAGACAATTTCCTTGTCCTCGGGAGGATGCTCCAGAGGGGAGATAAGGCCATGGAGATAATAAAAAAGGCTGGGAGAGGTCTTGAAAGGCAAAATAGTCATCCACCATTCAAGGTCCTATGGCAGGTCGGTTCAGATCCTTTTATAGCAGCTACAAATACGAGTTTTGTCAATGATATAATCAGATATGGAGGGGGTATAAACATAATAGAGACAGGGGTACCCTATTCAAGGATAAACATAGAGGAGGTTGTAAAGAAAAGACCTGATGTTATAGTGCTCATGGATAAGGGATATAACATCGAAGGGGAGATAAACAGGTGGAGGGCTCTTCTTGGAGACCCTGAGTTTCTCATAATCGACCCATATGTAGCATCAAGCCCAACACCTTTAACATTTGTTGAGGCAGTAGAGAAGCTCAGGGTAAAGGGCGCATCCTTAGGTAAAAGAAGAAAATAGGCCATAATAGAGGCAAATACAGGCATTGAAAATTATGGAGATTTCTCAGACATATTCAATATCCACGAGCTTTCCCATCTTCTGCAGTTTATCGGAAAACAGCCTGACTATAACCTCCCTGGGGAATATGCCCATCTGCCTGAATACAAGGCTTTTGTGGGCACGGTTGGTTGCAGTACCTACTATGAAGTTTATTATATCAGATTCATGGAATAGTCTGGCCAGGTCAGAGACAGAATTGCCTGTGCCGAGTTTATTAATATCCACATCGAGGATGTTGTAAACCTGATTGAGGGTTATTGCCCCCTCTGTTGCATAGTCGATACCTTCCAGCTCATAAGACGGCGGTCTGTGATAACCCTCAGATATGTCCTTGGCCTTTACAGGGGTTTTAAGGACCCTTGAGACCATCTCGACAGTGGTAGAGCCACATACGACCTTTGTCCCCTTCATCTCCATAAACCTCCTCACCACCTTCTCGTCGTCGGTCTTTTTTAATGGGGGACCCGTGAGGATATTTAGGACATTGGATTCCCTGCATAGAAGAAGAAGGCATGTGGTATCATCGCCGTAATTGGACCATGATATATCCTTTACCTTTTCCAGGATCTTATTGGGTATATCAACTATACTTACACCCTGGGCAAGGAGTCCGTCTATGTAGTATGAGGCATTCTGGACACCCCATCCCATGCGATACTGGGAGCCCATCCCTGCCTGGCTTACCCCATCTGATATGAGGATTATGCCGTCGCCGTATTCAAGGGTGCAGTTAACCTCTGCGATAATCTCAAGACCCATGGGTGTAAATCTCTGCTGGGGCAGATACGTTGCAAAGTGTTTGCTCATTAGTATTGGAGATGGCATCTCATAAGATATGATTGTTGCCTGGCCATTGTTTAAGACCCTGCATACAGTAAATGCGGCAAAGGGGATGTTTGATGTCCTTGCCTCATGGAGGGTATCTACAACCCTGTTACACGCCTCTCTCAGGGTAAACCCCAGGCGTATAAGCTCCATAAGCCTTGATGCATTCATTACAGCAGCTACATGGGCCTTTACACCTGTTCCCATACCGTCTGCCACTATTACTGTTGTTGCCTCTGGCGTCCTGTCAATAACTATGTAATCCCCGCAGACCCCCCCTATCTTCTTTGGGGCCTGTGCAGAGACTAACTCAATATATTTCCTTGTCTCATTTAGCTGGGGTTTCATCGCCTTCGGTGAGACTCATCAATTTTCGCACCAGTTCCTCTCCCCTGGCTGTGCTTTCACCGAGAAACTGGGCAATGGTCTGTGCCATTTTTATCTGGTGCTCCAATAGTTCACTGGCCTGTTCAATGGTCTGTGATTTGATCTCTTTAAGTTTATTCTCGTTTTCCTGCTGGCTTGTTATGTTTATAAATATACCCACAATCTGTTGATCCTGTTTGAGTATATAGAGAAGTTCCTTGCACATGAGGTTATAGTGCTTGTGTGTCCTTACTATGTCAAGACTATCTGCAGCCCCGGTAATGAGTTTTTCAAAAGGGGCGGGGTCCATAAGATAGGATATGTGTCTACCCAGGACAGCGTCGGAGCAGAAGAAAAACTTCTTGAAGGCAGGGTTTACAGCGAGGATATTTAGCTCCTTGTCCAGTATTATAACCCCATTTGGTGTTGTGTTGAATATCTGGTCGGTTCTCCGTTCCGCAAGCCTTCTCATATAAGGTATACACATCTCTGGTTCCGCCATATTCTGCACTACGGCAATGGCTTTTTCACGACAGCTATCATATCCACATGCACCACAGTTTAACTGCTGTTGAGGGTCAGACTTACCGGTCTTTTCAAAGACCTGTTCTATCTCCTCTTCGGTAACCTCCTTTATTATGCCCTCTTCTCTTCTGTACTCGCCGCAGAAGAGGTTGCCATCTTCAGGTTGGGGGACAATATGTATATCCTTTGTGTCCTGGTCATATCTTAAAATATCTATCCTTCTGTCAAAGAGGTTTTTTTCTGTCCCCATGCCTGGGCCGTTGATACAGCCCTGATTGCAAAAAAGGGGTTCTATCAGCGTGTAAGATGACTCCCCTGGGAGACTATCCAGTAACGCCCTTATATTGGCCATGCCATCCACCCTGATAAGCTGAGGGTTAAATCCATCGTCATTGAGCCCGGCTGTCTTTATCATTCCCCCAGGAAGAGGGTAGAGCTGTGCCATGTGTGCTGGCTTTTCATCAAAATTGCTCTCCTCGCAGTTGGCAAGGCTTATTCCCTTCTGGTTCAACCACATCATAAGTTCCTTGAATGTAAGGACACAGTCAACAGTGCCTTTGTTTTGAGGCCGGAGGAGCTCTGTCTTCTTTGCCACACAGGGGCCTATAAATATTACCCTTACATCTGGGCCGAGTTTTTCTTTTAGCATCCTTGCATGGGCTACCATGGGTGAGACAATAGGGATAAGTAGGTCTACAAGCTCTGGTCTGTATTTCTCTATATAATTTACAATGGCAGGGCATGCTGTGCCTATATAGGGCCTGCTGCCGTCCCTTTTTAGTACCTCCATGGTATGGTAAGAGACCTGATATGCACCGTGGGATGTCTGTCCGATATAACGGAAACCCAGCGCCCTAAGTGCAGAGGCAAGTCTATCCCTCTGCCATTTACTTAATACCGCTGCAAAAGATGGGGCTATGCTTGCTACTACCTGTTTTCCTGTTTCTATGAGCCTCTGGGCTACATCGATATCGTGGCGGAATGATTTGGCCTGTTGTGGACACTCCCTTATGCATGTCCCACAGGCGATGCAACGTCTTTCATCTACATATGCCTGTCCCCTCTCCATCCTTATGGCCTTAACAGGGCAGGCCCTTAGGCACCTGTAACAGTCCCTGCATCGAGCGGTCAGGGTAAATACAATCTGCCTTGTCACAGAATCATACATATACCTCCACCTCTTTCTCTATGGCCTCTGTAGCCTTTTCTATTGTGCACTGTTCTATCACCCTGTCCCCAACCCTTATAACAGGACCCCTGTCACAGGCCTCAAAACAGAACGAGGCACTCACATTTACCCTATTTTTTAAACCATTTCTGCTTATATAATCAAGGACACCCCTCAAGATTTTTTGAGAACCCTTTATAAAACATCCTGTCCCGAAACATACATTTATCTCCAGGCCTTCAGCCTTATCAGAGTAACTGAGATACATATCTTCATCAGTGATCCTCTTCCTGGATTTATAGTGGGTATGGAGTAGCTCGTGGGCCTTGGGGCTACCCACATCACCGAGAAAGCTATTGTATAGCTCTGAGATATAAGGATTGTCCTGAGACTTATGGAGCTCAAGCATCCTGTCGTTTTCATAGAGGCCCTTTGTCCTCTTCTGATGTATAGAGATGTCCGTATATACAGGCTGGCCTGCACCACCAATACAACCCCCCGGACATGCCATGACCTCTATGAAATCATATTGACCGTTTCCAGATTTTATATCCTCAAGGACCTTGCGGGCATTTCCGAGACCGCTCACGATGGCCATGGAGAACTCTCTACCTGCGAGGGAGAATTTAATCTCCCTTATACCGTTGTCTCCTCGGACACCCTTGAATTCATAGTTCTCCCGCCTTTCTCCTGTAAGTTTTTCCGTCACATATCTCAATACAGCCTCGCTCACACCACCGGAATTACCGAATATAACACCTGCGCCTGTTTTAAAGCCAAAGGGGAGATTGAATGACTCAGGCCCAAGCTCGTTAAAATGGAGCCCTGTCTCCTCAATCATCCTCCCCAGTTCCTGGGTAGTAAGGACATAATCTACATCCCTTATACCATCTCGGGAGAACTCGGGCCTTCTTGCCTCAAATTTCTTTGCAGTGCAAGGCATAATGGATACAACCACTATATCCTCTATCTTTACACCGAGTTGGACCGATAGGATCTCCTTTGCCAGGGCACCAAACATCTGCTGTGGTGAGCGACAGGTGGACAGATTATGGACGAATTCAGGGTAATACTGTTCAATAAATTTGACCCAGGCAGGACAGCAGGATGTAAACTGGGGGATATTTTCTTTGTTCTGGATACGCCGTATGAACTCATTGCTCTCCTCGATAACAGTGAGGTCAGCAGTAAAAGACGTATCAAAGACCTTACTAAACCCTATTGCCCTTAAGGCTGCTGCAATCTGACCTGTTGTTATCTTACCGGGTTCAAGGCCAAATATCTCGCCTATGGCAACCCTTACTGCCGGCGCAATCTGGGCAATAACCACCTTATCTGGATTGTGGATTGCCCTCCATACATCATCCACCTCTGATTTAGGGGTCAATGCCCCGGTAGGGCATATTCGGGCGCACTGCCCGCAGTTGACGCACTCTACCTTGTCCAGGTCTTTTCCAAAGCTGGGTATCACCACTGTCTGGGCACCCCTGTAGGCAAAATCAATGGCACCAACGGTCTGAACCTCTGAACATATCCGGACACAGTCACCGCAGAGCACACATTTATTCGGGTCACGAACCAGGGAAGGGGATGATTCATCGATAGGGAGGTCTCTGCTCTGATTTTTGAAGCGGATTTTGGTTATACCCAGCCTCCTGGCAAGGGCCTGGAGCTGGCATGTGGCGCTCTTCTGGCATGTAGGGCAGTTCTGGCTGTGATTGGCAAGGAGCAGTTCCACGATGATCTTCCTCATCTTCCTTATCTCCTCTGTGTTGGTCTTGACCTTCATATTGGGAGAAGGGGGTGTCGAACATGCAGGGACAAGCCCCATGCCCTCTACATCGACCATACAGAGTCTGCATGCACCGTAGACACTCAGCTCAGAGTGATAACAGAATGTGGGCAGGTCCACACCAGCCTTTCTTATAAGCTCCAGGAGGTTTTGCTCCCTTTCAATAGGTATGTCTTTGTTGTCTATTGTGATGAAGGTATCTTCGTTCATATCTTCTCTCCTTTTATGGCTTCAAATGCACAACTCTCAATACATGCACCGCATCTAATACAGAGAAGGGGATCTATCCTGTGGGGTTTTTTCCTCTGGCCTGTTATGGCACCTACAGGACACTTGTTGGCACAGAGGGTGCACCCCTTACACAGTTCCTGGTCGATGGTGAATTTTGTAAGGGCCTTGCACTTTCCAGTGGGACAATACTTATACTTCACATGGGCCTCATATTCTTCTCGGAAATTCTTTAGTGTAGACAGCACAGGATTTGGTGCTGTCTTGCCAAGACCGCATAGGGAACCCTTCTGCACTGCCACTGCAAGGTCCTCAAGGAGTTCAAGGGTATCCTCCGTTGCCCTTCCCTCCATTATATCGTCGAGGATTGCGAGCATCTGTTTTGTGCCCTCCCTGCACAGGACGCATTTTCCACATGATTCACTCTGGGTAAACTGCATAAAGAAACGGGCTACACTGACCATACAGGTATTCTTGTTCATAATGACAAGACCACCTGACCCTACCATGGCACCCACTTTTTTGAGCGAATCAAAATCAATGGGGAGGTCAAGGTGCTCTGTGGTAAGACAACCACCTGAGGGTCCACCGATCTGGGCTGCCTTGAACCCGTCTGACATGGCCTTGCCGTCATCCCCGGTTATCCCGCCTGCAACACCATAGATAATCTCACGCAATGTAACACCAAGGGGCATCTCAATGAGCCCTGTATTCAATACATGGCCTGTTATGGCAAATGTCTTTGTCCCCGGTGACGTATCCGTCCCCATCTGGCGGAATCTCTCTACACCTTCACCTATGATAAGGGGGATTGTGGAAAGGGTCTCTACATTATTGATGATGGTCGGCCTCCCCCATAGTCCGCTTTCAGCAGGGAAGGGTGGTTTTGGGGATGGCATACCCCTTTTCCCTTCAATGGATGCGATGAGTGCTGTCTCTTCTCCGCATACAAATGCCCCTGCGCCCTCCATAACCTGGAGGTTGAATGTATGCTCTGACCCGAGTATGCGTTTTCCAAGGATTCCAAGGTCATAGGCATCCTTTATAGCCTTTCTGATCCTCTTTACTGCCAGGGGATACTCGGCACGGACATAGACATAGCCTTCATCGGCACCTATGGCCCAGGAGGCAATAATCATCCCCTCTATAACACTATGGGGGTTGCCCTCCATAACACCCATGTCCATAAACGCACCGGGGTCACCCTCATCGCCGTTACATATTACGTATTTCTTTTCATTTATCTGTAGCCTTGCAGTATCCCATTTTTTACCGGTAGGGAAGCCCCCGCCTCCCCTCCCCCGGATACCTGATTCTGTAATAACCCTGCAGACCTCTTCCGGAGTCATCTCAGAGCAAGCTTTCGCTGCTGCAAGGTATCCACCTCGGGATATATACTCTCGGATATCCTCCGGGTCTATAAGCCCACAGGTGTTGAGGACGAATCTACACTGTTTCTGATAAAAAGGTATGTCTTCCTGTCCTTTGCATACCTTTTGCATATTTGGCTCTATATAGAGGAGTCTGTGGAGTATCTCACCCCTTTTGAGGGTTGTCTCTACAATGTCCTGGACATCCCCGGGTTTCACCTTTGTGTATAGAATATTTTCCGGAAGTATTGTCACAAGTGGCCCAATCTGACAGAAACCCTGGCACCCGCTCTTGGATATAAATATCCCTTCCTCCTCCTTTTTTAATTCAACAATGGCATTGAGTCCCGAGTCCTGGACAACCCTTATAAATTCATCATAGACCTTCATAGAGCCGTTTACCAGACACCCTGTCCCTGCACATACAAGAACCCTGTGGGTCACAGAACCCTCCCATGTATTGAAATCCTTTTTTATCTTTTTAAGCCCCATGAGTGTCCAATTCATGATTTTCCTCCTTGCGAATAATATCTTCAATAATCTCCGTTGCCCTCTCCGGGGTAAGCTGTCCGTAGACCTCTTCGTTTATGACCATAGCAGGTGCAAGGCCGCATGCGCCAAGACAGTTTACTGTCTCGACTGTAAACAGCATATCCTCTGTCGTATCTTTTCCTGGTTGGAGATTGAGTTTTTTATGTATGGCATTATAGATGTCCATAGAGCGTTTTACATGACAGGCAGTGCCATTGCATACCCTTATGTGATACCTGCCCTTTGGTTTTAATGTAAACAGGGAATAGAATGTGGCAACGCCGAATACCCTGGCCGGTGATATGCCCAGGGAGGTGGCTATAAATGTCAGGATCTCTTCAGGCAGATAGCGGTATTCTGCCTGCACAGCCTGTAGAATGGGTATAAGGCGGGAGGCCTGTCTGTTATTCTGGTCGACAATCTCCAAAACCCTTTCAAATTTCCGCAACTTCTCCATCATCTCCTCCTAATTTTCAGCCTGTAGCATTATTTTTAATTTCTTTGAAAGCACGACAAGGGATGCAGCAAGGTTCTCATGCTGGATGATAACATCAGGGGGGGTGCTTATCTTTACATGGGTAAAATTCCATATTGCCCTTATACCTGCATCTGCCATGAGGTCTGCTGTCTCCTGGGCATAAGCTGCAGGGACTGTAAGTATCCCTATCTTGATGCCCATTCTTTTCACCATGTCCGGTAGTTTATCCACGTGGAGTATCTTCTTTCCTGCTATCTCGGTGCCCACCTTTTTCTCGTCATTATCAAAGGCAGCAATAATATTCACACCGTACTCCCGGAAACCATTGTAACCGAGGAGGGCTGAACCGAGGTTGCCTGCACCAACGAGAAATGCATCGGTTATGTTGTTCCAACCGAGAAAATCCTCTATCCCCTTAATGAGTTCTGTTACACTATAGCCGAGTTTTGGTCTCCCGGGTATCTCGGTTATCTCGAGGTCCTTTCGCACCTGTATGGGTATGATATTCAGATCAGTTCCTATCTGGGTGGCTGAGATAAAATCTATCTTGCCTTCTTTATTGATTTTTTTCAGATATTGATAGTAGACAGGAAGCCTCCTTAAGGTTGGCTCTGGAATAGGTTTTATTGACTGTGCATTCTTTTTTCCATCATCTGCCATGTATTCGCCTCCTGTCATTAAAATATATTTTTATCGATAATCGGTTATCGATAAAAATATATCTAATTACCTCCCTCCCTGTCAAGAAAAAAAATCAAATAACCCGTAGCCCCTCAGTTGAATGGAGGTTTGAAAAAGGTCTTGATTGACAAATATTACATTGTATTCTATCATAGATAAAATGGCTGAATTGAGAAAAGACCCTGTTTCCGGCAACTGGTGTGTTGTAGGGTATACTATCCTGAAAAGCACTTCTGTTGGAATCTGCCCATTTTGCCCCGGTAATGAGAATCTCACACCGCCAACCATAAAAGACATAAAAAATGAGGACGGCACATGGGCTGTAAGGTGTTTTCCTGCCTCAAACCCCATATTTATTATAGAGGCAGGGGAAGGCAAAAGGGCAGAGGGGATATATGACAAGATGGGGAATGTGGGTGCCCACGAGATTGTTGTGGAGAACCCTGTTCACAGCAAGACCATGTCAAGTTTTACAGAGAACGACTACAGCCTCCTCATAGAACTCTATAAGGACAGGATTGCAGACTTAAAAAAGGATAAGCGGTTCAAATACATACTTATATTCAAAAACCACGGTGAGCTTGCCGGTTCATATATCTTTCACCCCCACTCCCATGTCCTTGCAACACCCATCATACCCCAGAGGATAGAGCTTGAGTTATATCATTCAATGATACATTATCAAAAAAAGGAGCGGTGTCTGTTTTGCGACATTGTATCCCAGGAGATGAGACAGAATAAAAGGATAGTCAGTGTCAATAACAATTTTATAGCCTTCTGTCCTTTTGCATCGAGGTTCCCCTTTGAGGTATGGATTATGCCGAGGTCCCACAGTGCCCACTTTGAGAAACTAAGCGGAGAAGATGTAAAGACAGAGTTTATATCAATAATGTCAGGTATTATGAAGAGGATCGAGAGATTGACCAATGCCTATTCTATCGTGATACATACCTCCCCTAATGTGCTGACATTTCAAGGTCACTCTGATGACCTGTTGATTGATGATTATTTCCACTGGCACATAGAGATACTACCAAGATATCTGCGCTCATCAAAATATAAAAGAGAGGATGAATTTTATGTTGTCCCCACCACACCTGAGGAGTCTGCAGGGATGTTGAGGTCAGAAAGGGTTTAAAGAAAATGAACAGGATGTTTTTCTGGTTTATCTTTGGTGTATTTTTTTCCCTCTCCATTACAATGATTGTATTCGGGATTATAACCATAAGTGATGTATATTACCACCGTGAAGATGCATTTTTTGGTTCACTCATATTTGGTATACTTCTTATCCTCGCCGGGGTGGTATCCTCTCGTCAACCATAGCAGAAACCATCTACAAGCTCAGAAATAAGTAATTTTTTTTAGGCTTACCCGGCTTAAAAAATCCTTGACATATTAATCCACTAAATATAGTATATATATTTAGTTAATCCACTAAATATAGGGGTATAAATTAAAGGGGGATAATAAATGGAGACAACAGATTTAAACCTTTTTGTTAGGACATCTGAGGAGACATTATCAGACTGGAGCAGGGACAGGATAGTCCATGCCCTCCAGAAAGAGACCCTTATCGATGAAGAGACAGCAAAAGATATAAGCATAGAGGTTGAACAGACCATAAGAAAATCAGGGGTCAAGATGGTTACAGCACCATTGATAAGGGAGCTGGTCAATGCAAAACTCATAGAAAAAGGCCTTGAGACCGCAAGAAAGATGCATACGAGGCTCGGTATGCCTATATACGATGTGGATAGTCTTATACTCCACCCAAACAAGGAGAATGCCAATGTCCCCCACGGGCCAGAGGCAACCAACCTCACCCTCGCCGAAAGGATTAAGAAGGAGTATGCCCTTTTGTCAGTCTTTTCCCAGGACGTTGCCGATGCACACATGAACGGAGACATACACCTCCATGATCTGGGTTTTATAGACAGACCTTATTGCAGCGGTCAGTCCCTGGAATACATTAAGAGATTTGGCCTTAATCTCCCCCACTCCCTATCCATGGCAAAGCCTGCAAAGCACCCGGAGGTATTGCTTGCCCACCTGATAAAGTTCGCTGCAGCACTCCAGAGTAATTTTGCCGGGGCAATAGGGTGGGATGCTATAAATATATTCTTTGCGCCGTATCTTGAGGGGATGAGCGATAATGATGTAAAACAGCTTGCCCAGATGCTTATATTCGAGTTCTCTCAACAGGCAGTTGCAAGGGGCGGGCAGGCAATATTCTCTGACATAAACCTCTACTGGGAGGTGCCCAAACACTTTGAGAATACACCTGCCATAGGCCCTGGTGGCACCTATACAGGGAGGACATACGGTGAATACGAAAAAGAGGCCCAGAGGTTTGTATGGAAGCTCTTTGAGGTATATAAGGAAGGAGACGGTGCAGGTAGGCCCTTCTTCTTCCCCAAGCCCATAGTCCATATCACTGAAAAATTCTTCAGGACAGAGGGTTGGCAGGATTTTCTGTATCATATATGCGATGTGGCATCTGATAAAGGCAATACATATTTTGTTTTTGATAGGGGCGAGACAGCCAAGATATCTGAATGCTGTAGATTAAGCTTTAAGCTCGAGGAGAGGGACCTGAAGGATGCAAAAGAACCATGGAGGATGAGATACTGCGCCCTGCAGAATGTGTCTCTTAACCTACCAAGGATTGCATACATGGCAAAAGGCGATGATACAAGGTTATTTGACCTCTTGACAGATAGATTTGTCCTTGCTGTTAAGGCCCACAAAGAGAAGAGGTCATTTCTTGAAAAGCTCCTTGCCCTTGGTGAGGATGGCCCGTTATCACTTTTGACCATGAAACAGGATGACATGCCCTATCTCAGATTCGACCTTGCATCACACCTCATAGGTATGGTGGGTTTAAACGAGATGGTCCAGATACATACCGGGGAAGAACTCCATTCATCTACACAGGCATTAAAATTTGGGCTTAAGATAATCTCCCATATGAATCTCCTGACAGAAAAGATAAAGAGGAATGAGAAGATAAAGGTTGTCCTTGAACAGACACCTGCTGAAAGCACGAGCTACAGGTTTGCAAGGCTTGACCTCAGGTATTTTTCACCGTTATCAGGCAGGGTTGTCAAGGGAGATATAGCCTCTGGGGAGATATACTATACCAATTCAACCCACCTCAATGTCCATGCACCCATGAACCCCATTGAGAGGGTAACGAACGAGGGTAAGTTTCACCCCCTTATAGAGGCAGGCTCTATATCCCATATCTGGCTCGGTGAGGCACAGCCCACAAAAGAGGCCATTGCCGACTTTGTGATAAAGACATTCCGCAACACAAGGAACGACCAGATTGCATTCTCCCCTGAATTTACCACATGTAATAGGTGCCACAGGACATCAAGGGGTCTTATGGATACCTGTCCATACTGCCATTCAAAGGATGTGGACGGCATCACGAGGATTACCGGATATTTCACAAAGGTATCGAGCTGGAACAAAGGTAAGCTCGGGGAATTAAAAGACAGATACAGAAATGAGGAATACTTCGGCCATATGTCGTATGCAATAAATGAATAGAGAGGGGGTATTGTATGAATGTTGTAAAGATCTTCTATAAGGATGACTGCCCTATGTGTCCTATGGCAAAGAGGCTAAAGGACAGTCTCCTGAAACAAAAGGTTATGGTCTCAGAATACAATGTAGAGACTGCAGAGGGATTGGCAGAGGCAACCTTTCACGGTGTGATGGCCCTACCTACAATTATCATTGAAGACGACAATGAAAACGAGCTCAGCGGATGGAGGGGCACTGTGCCCAGGGTGGAAGAGGTAATCAATGCGGTCCGAGGGTCATAGGGTTCCCATAAAAGGGTTTATAGAGACCAGCTTTATTGACTGGAAGGGGCATCTGTCATCTGTGATATTCACTGGTGGTTGCAACTTTAGATGCCCTTACTGTCATAATTCTGACCTTGTCTTGAGATGCAGGGAGATGGAGGATATACCTCTGAGACATATATCTTCAAGGCTAAAAAAATTCAGGCATTGGATAGACCACATAGTAATAACAGGTGGCGAACCCACTATACACAAGGGGCTTTACAGACTTATAGAGGGGTTAAAAAAACAGGATATGTCTGTAAAGCTTGATACAAATGGCTCCAACCCTGAAATACTGAAAAAGCTCGTGGCAGATGGTATGATAGACTATGTGGCCATGGATGTAAAAGGCCCTCTAAATGGATACCCAAGGTGGTGTGGTGTAGAGGTAGATATAGAAAAGATAGAGAAGAGCATAAGGTTTATAATGGAGGGTCATATAGACTACGAGTTCAGGATGACCATAGTCCCCTTTTTACATAAAGAAAAGGATATATACGATGTGGCGCGCTATATGGCCGGGGCAAAGAGGTTTTTTGTCCAGGAGTTCAGGCCGAAAAATACCTTAGACCCGTCATACATGACCATTGAGCCCTTTTCACCGGATAAGCTCAAGGAGATAAGGGATAATGTGGCAAGAATCATAGCAGAAAAGGATGATGCCACAGCCCTCTAAGTCCCCTGCCTTTTTAGACAAACCCCAAGAAGCATAAGAAGATATATATAGATAGTAACAGGCCATATGGGATGGATTATCCTGTAAAACCCGAAGATAAACGAGAAAAACAGGATTAAAACTGTCCCGGCAAGGGACAAGAAGGCATAGATGCTTTTTATGCCCTTGAATACCCATCCTGAAAAGACTATATAGACTATGGCACTCAGAAGTACAGCTATCCAGGTAACCTCTCTCAGTATCTCTTTTACAAAAAAACCAAGCCCTAAGGAGATGGCGCCTATCATGAGGGTTGTAACCCTTGAGGCAAGAAGGAGCCTTCTATCATTGTCTATCTTAAGAAACGGCGCTATGTATCCCTTTACAGCAAGGGTGGTGGCACCCATTAAAAAAGGCGAACCTGAACTCATAAGGGGCGCCCACATACTCAAAAGAAACAGTACAGCAATATAAGGCGGGACAATATTGAGCAGGATGGGCAAGGCAGATATAGATGGGATTTCAGGGAATATATTTTTGGCAGCTATTCCGCACAGGGCGGCCATGACAACAACGGGTATGGCAATAATATTCCCTATTATTATGCCTTTTTTACCCTCCTTGAGGGTCTTGGCAGAGGATGCTGTATTTATTACAGGCTGGGCAAGGACACCAAGGGTAAAATTTATGTATGCCCAACCCAGTGCCTGTGTAACCCCCAGGTCACCAAATGGCTGAAAATAATGGGACTTGCTTACCATCTGGGATAGGGCATCTGTATTTATGACAACATAGAGCCCTCCCAGAAATATACCCAGGACAATGGCACAGATATGTATGAGATTTGTATAGGCTGTGGCCACAAAACCGCCAAGGACATTATACAGTGTAAAGACAACCGTAGTCATGAACATGCCCATCTGAAAAGATACCTTGCCCTTGAGTATTACTGAGAGTATTGCACCTCCCCCTACTATCTGCATGGTTACAACCCAAATGGAAAATATAAGCTGGAGGATACCTGCAAATCTTGTTGTCTTTTTATCATACAGACTCCCTACAACATCGAGGATAGAATAGGTCTTTTTGTCTGCCATTATCCTCCCCAGGAGAATGGATGTGACAAACATGGCTATCCATATCCCTACCTGAAACCAAAGGGCACTGATGCCATGTATGTATGCCCCCTGGGCCATCCCTACAATAGAGACACCGCCAATCCATGTCCCTGCTATAAGGACAGATATAAAGGGCACAGATAGCCCCCTTGATGCCACAAGGTATGCCTCTGAAGACCTTGATCTCCTTGTTACATAGACACCTGTCAACCAGAGAAGGCATATATAGCCAAAAATGGAAAACAGATATATCCCTTGCATCTATCTCTTCCTGAAAAATGCATCCAGTCTCTCTTTGAACAATGGGTCTGCAGCAAGCTCTGACACGTATTGTTTTTCCTTATCAAGGTGGGCATCAAGACCAAAAAAACAGGAATGATTTACCAGGTCCTTGAATCTCTTTATGGTCTCCATGGGCAGCGCCCTTAGCTCCTTGATTATTGACTGGAGTCTTTCTTCAAGCTCTCCCCTTTCGCAGACAAGGTTTACAAGCCCGAGCTCTTTTGCCTCTTTCATATCCATATTACGGGAGAGGAGATACAATTCATTAAACCTCTTTGCCCCAATGAGCCTGGGCAGGAATATACTTCCCCCACCGTCAGGGGTAAGCCCTATCCTTCTGTAACCCATGTTCATAATAGAATCTGATGTTGCCAGTGTTATATCACAGGCAAGGGCAAGCCCTATCCCGGCACCTACTGCAACACCCTCTACAACAGAGATGACTATTGCATCTATCTCCCTTATCATCTTAATACTCTTATGGAGTGTATCTGCCATAGCATCGATCCTTGCGCCAGGGTCAGAACTCTCCCTGAACTCAACAAGGTCACCCCCAGCACAGAAGGCCTTACCAGAACCTCTGATTACAACTATACCTGCCCTTTCATCCCGGGCACTCTCAAGGGCCTTCAATAGGCCTACAAGCAACCCTGTATCCATAGCATTTTTTCTGTCAGGTCTGTTAAGGGTTAAGGTAAATACACCATCCTTAATCGATACCAATACCTCGTCCATAAATCCTCCTGAAATCTCTTAAGACTATTATAGGCCTTTCTCAGAGGCCCTGTTATTTAATCTCAAGGCTGCTCCCTACAGAGGCATAAAAGCTTGCATCCCCAAATTCTCTGTTGAGGATACAGGCTGTGCTAACCCCTGTGCAGTGGGAAAAGCCTATCTTTGCTATGGAAAAAGACCTCAATGCCTCTATAGACCTCTCAAGCTGTCTACCGCCTACCATCCCCAGGTGTGTCCCACCAATAACTGCATAGATATTATCTGTATTAAGGGTCTTTATAATATGTTCGAGTATGTTTATAACCCCGGCGTGGGCGCAACCGAGGAGCACTATCAGACCTTTTTTCGTAGATAATATAAGGGATTGATCATCAGGGACAGTATCCCTCTCCAGTTTACCATCCCTTTCCACATGGAGCTTTGCATCGCCTTCTTCAAAGTCATTTAGTCTCGGGACCTCCCCTGTTAGATATACACCCCTGTCTATCTCCTCAAAATCCTTTGATAATCTAAATATAGCCCCTTTTGCCTCTAAAAGCTCCTTTCTCTGCGGTATCCCTATAAACCTCTTTTCTGCCTTGAATGTCTCTTTTGATACTGCATATTTTTTATCGAATATGGATGGGTGACCGTGGACAGGGATACTGCCTGTGACATCAAGGACCTGGGCAAGCCCACCGGTATGGTCATAATGGCCGTGGCTTAAAAAAATCTTCTCGACCCTTTTCAAGTCTTTTTTAAAGACCTGTAAGTTGTGCATTATCCCTATACCGGAGCCTGTATCAAATAGATATATTCTGTCATCTGCCTCTATATAAACAGCAAAACCGTGCTCACCTATACCGGCAAGGTTGGCAACTACATTTTCACAGATTACTGTAATCCTTAAAGAGTCTATTTTATCCATTATATCATCCACCCCCCTAAGCACTTATCCCACCAAAGCGGTAAGATATATCTTTAAATAAGACTATAGACATTTTTAAAACAAAGACCCCAAGGGTCTGGGGCATCCCCCAGTATAAGACCTTTTGGTCTCTTTTGCCTTAATTAAAAAAAAGCATGGCAGTTATAACCAGTTGGAGTTTAAATTAAATCAAATAATGGGATGAAGACACCATGCATAAGAATAATATCAGACAGGTGGAAAAACGTCAATGTTATAGTAATGCACAGGAGTATAATAAGTTATATCCTTTGGTCTAAACCTATCCTCTAATATAGGCAAAAACTCCAAAAATTTTATAAGATTTTCTAAAGTTCTTGTATATGCTGTTTTTTTTGGTTACAATTTCGTATATGGTATTTTAAATAATCAAAACCATTGCAGACCTTACAGGGGTCTTGAAATCCATGGGAGATGAATTTCTATATCTAAATCTAATTAATACAGCTTTTTATCAATCCCGTTAAAGCGGGAGGTATATTGCTAAATAGAGCAAGAGACCTTTTTCAGATATCTCTTATTGAATGACAGGGCGTTAAGGGGCTTTTTGTGGCAGGAAGACAGGGATTTTTTTTAAAATTTGTGGCGGCATTGCTTATAGTCGTAGTTTGCCTTTTTATACTGGAGGCTGCAGGCCAGGTGATATTCAGGGTAAAGAACGGATACTGGCTCTTCACGCATGAGGACGACCAGTACAGGGTCTTATTCAGAAAACACCCTTTCCTTGTTGTGGAACCCAGGCCTAATGCATTCTATATAACAAAAAACAATATCAGATTCAGTCACAACAGCAGTAATTTCAGAGGCAAGGAGATAGAGGTATCAAAAAAACAGTACGTAAAACGTATAGCTGTCCTAGGGGGCTCAAGTACATACTGTATAGGTTTATCAGATAACGAGACATGGCCTTTTTATCTTGAAAAGGAATTAGGTAGTGGGTATGAGGTCATAAATTTTGGTGTCCCGGGATATACAACCGTGGAGCATATAATCCAGTCAGCCCTTAATCTCTCTGATTTCTCCCCTGATATCTGTATCTATTATATAGGATGGAATGACATGAGGAATGTGCATGTACATGGTCTAAGGTCAGATTACTCAGATTTTCACGGCAGGTCACAGTATAATCATTTTTTGCTCGGCTCATTGAGATTTGGCAATCACTCTATGCTCCTTGTAACAGCCTCTAATATATTAAGGAAGGTCTTTGTCCGTGACCCTGATGGTGTTTTTTCAATTAAGGGGACATCTGACCAGTTCACTGATAGGATAGATGAGAGGGCGCTGGGCCTATATAAGAGGAATATAAAGCTCCTTATATCATTATGCAGGGCCCAAAATATCAAGCCCATGTTTATCCCACAGGTATTAAACTACGAAAAACTTACAGGAGACAGGCCCTATGGATGGCTGCCCTATGTAAAAGACAGAGATTTAAAAAAGATTACTGAGGCATATAATAGGGCGCTTAAGGAGGTATGTATTGAAGAAAAGGCAGATTTTATAGAGGAGGTCCTAAATATCAATTATACACAACAATATTTTGTAGATAATCTGGGTCATTTTTCACCTTACGGTAATCAGGAGTTTGCCCGGGTCATTGCCGGCTATCTCACTAAAAAATAGTCCTTACTGTCACTTTTTCACCCTTTTTTACGCCTGTCCGCTCCCTGAAGCTGTCTTTGTAATAACCGAATTCGAGATAGCCAGAACTGCCTACAAGGCATACCATAACCCCTTCAAAATAACTACTGCATAGAGAATCAAAGTGTATTTCGCCTACCTCTATCCTGAAACGCCTTTCACCTGTAAAGTCCTTGAATGTGGAGGCATCTATGTTTGTTATGGCATTGCCAAACCTGTCAAAACGGACTATCTCTCCATAAAGGGTCTCCTGTTCCACCCTGGGGTAGATGTTTTGGAGAAGGATAGGGTCTTCAATCATCCTGCCCAACAAAGAGATATCAAGCCCCCTTGATATATAGGCTGCAACAGGGGCAAAGATATCCCTGCCGTGAAATGTATTGCTTATGTTTTTTAATGTAAAACCCCTGTTTTCAATGGTGAATATCTCAAGGTTGTCTTTCAGTATCATGGTGAAGATACCATTGTCAGGTCCCACAAAAAAATGTCCATCCTTTTTCACCAACAAGGGTCTTCTATGGCTACCCACATCAGGGTCTACAACAGCCACATGGATAGTGCCTTCAGGGAAAAATGGATAGTATTCCCTGATGAGGAATGCAGCCTCCCTGATGTCCTGGGGCTCTATCTCGTGGGTTATATCAATTATCAAGGCATGGGGGTTTATGGAGATTATTACACCCTTCATCTGACCTACATATGTATCCTTTGTGCCAAAGTCAGTAATGAGTGTTATTACCTTTGATGATCCCATATTATTTAGAAGAGTCGGTGTATGTATCTTTTGAACGGTTTTTTAATTATGCCCTTTTCTGTTATGATATTTGTTATGTATTTGTGGGGTGTTACATCAAAGGAATAGTATCTTGCCTTTATATCTCTATGGGTGATCGGGACACCCATGATGTATTTTACCTCTTTTCCCGGTCTTTCTTCTATCTTTATATAAGACCCGTCCTCTATATCTCTATCAAATGTGGATATGGGTGCTGCTACAAAGAAAGGTATTTTGTGCCTGTGGGCACACAGTGCCAGCATATATGTCCCCACCTTATTGGCTGTGTCGCCATTTAATGCTATCCTGTCAGCGCCGACTATTATCTTGTCTATTGCCCCTTTGTAACATAATATCCCTACATGATTGTCAGGGACAACCTCCACATCTATATTCTCCTGATATAGCTCCCATGCAGTAAGCCTTGCACCCTGGAGATAAGGTCTTGTCTCCGTGGCTATGACCTTTATCTTTTTTCCAGATTCATGGGCTGCCCTTATAACACCCAGGGCTGTCCCGTATCCTCCCATGGCAAGGGCCCCGGCATTGCAGTGGGTGAGTATTGTATCACCATCTTCTATGAGCTCTGCACCGAAAAGGGATAGCATCCTGTTGTTCTCTATATCCTCAACGTGTATGGATACTGCCTCTTTAAGCATAAGCCCTTCAAGGTAAGGGTCATCTCTAAATTTAAGATATGCCCTTTGCATCCTTTTTAAAGCCCATGAAAGATTTACAGCAGTAGGCCTTGTCTTAATAAGGGTGTTGCTTATCCTATTAAAGTCTTTTTCTGTTACCCTACCCTTTGACTTGATAGCCTCCTTTATGCCCAGGACAACACCGTATGCAGCCACAATACCTATAAGGGGTGCGCCCCTTATGGTCATATTCTTTATTGCCTCTGCCACATCCTTTAGTGTCCTGCATTTAACATACAGCCTTTTAAAAGGTAAGAGCCTCTGATCCAGAAGATAAAGTATGTTGTCCTGCCAGTATATATGGTCTGTCATGCCTTTAACCTCTTTAACAAAAGCTCATTAAGGAGTTTTGGATTTGCCTTGCCTTTTGTCTCTTTCATGACCTGACCCACAAAGAAACCAAGGAGCTTGTCTTTTCCTGCCTTAAACTCTGCTACCTCCTTGGGGAACCTTGCCAAAATTTGCTCTATTGTCTGGGCTATGGCAGATTCATCGGATATCTGGATGAGGCCTTTATCCTGAACGAGCCTCTTAGGGCTTGCACCAGTTGAGCAGAGCTCCGGGAATATCTCCTTTCCTATCTTTATGCTTATTGTCCCGTCCTTTATCAGTGTCAAGAGTTCTGCCAGGTTAGCAGGTGATATGGGTGCATCCTTTGCCTCCAGATTTCTCGCCTTTAATTCCCTTAAGAGTTCCGTCATTATCCAATTGCTCACTGTCTTTGGTTCAGGGAATAGCATGACCGTATCCTCAAAATAAGAGGCAAGGGACCTATCCGATACAAGTATCTCCACATCGTATCTCGGCAGGTTATACTCCTTTAAAAACCTCTCTATCTTCTCAAAGGGTAGTTCCGGCAGACCTTTCCTTATATCCTCTATCCATTTATCATCTATTATTAAGGGCAGAAGGTCAGGTTCAGGGAAATACCTGTAGTCGTGGGCCTCCTCCTTCCCCCTCATGGAGTATGTTACACCCTCATCCACATTGTATAACCTTGTCTCCTGGACAACCTCCCCGCCTTTTTTTATGAGCTCTATCTGCCTTTTAATCTCATAATCAAGGGATTTTTCTATGTATTTGAAGGAATTGAGATTTTTTAGCTCTGTCCTTGTCCCGAATTCTGTATCGCCTATCTTTCGGACAGAGACATTGGCGTCACACCTGAAACTCCCTTCTTCCATGTTGCCGTCACATATCTCAAGATAGATGAGGCAATCCCTCAACATCTTAAGATACTCCACTGCCTCCTCAGGGGTCCTTATGTCCGGTTCGCTGACAATCTCCAAAAGTGGCACGCTTGACCTGTTGTAGTCCACAAGGCTGTAAGTGCTTGTCTCTATTGTATCTTCATGGACAAGTTTCCCTGCGTCCTCCTCCATGTGTATCCTTTTAATCCTTATCCTCTTTTTCTCTTCGTTTATATAGATGTCAAGATAGCCGTTTTCACAGATGGGCTCCTCATACTGGCTTATCTGATAACCCTTTGGCAGATCAGGATAATAGTAGTTTTTTCTGGCAAATATACTTCTCCTGTTTATAGTGCAGTTAAGGGCGAGCCCCAGTCTTATGGCAAAGTCTACAACCTTTTTGTTGAGGACAGGGAGGGCACCTGGGAGCCCCATGCATGTAGGGCATGTATGGCTGTTGGGCTCAGCGCCAAATTTCGTTGAACATCCGCAGAAAAGCTTGCTCTCTGTTAAAAGATGGGCATGGACCTCAAGCCCTATTACACCTTCAAAACCTCTGTAATCCACTTTTCACCCCTAAATGAGCTTAATATAAAAATGACAACTTGAAATATACAATAGATTTTTGACATTTTCAAAGGATTAGATATTCATCCGTGATAATTATATGCAACCCTGTAGTAGAACCCCCAACCCGCCTTTTGTTCTTTACTATTTCACTATATTGGATGGGGCTCACATCCTCCAAGTGTTCGAGGGGCCTCTCCTTAAAAGGCGGTGTCTTGTAAAATCAACTAACAAAAAAGGTTTTCCTTTAGCATCCTCAGGCCTATACCATTCACTGAACATAGGTGATTTCTAGCCAGGGAGGTGGCGGTTATGGCCGGCAATCCTATATCTTTTTGTTTGTCTCGGATTCCATAGGAGATTTCTACATAGGGAGATCATCTTCCTCTATCTCAGGGACAAAGACATCATCAACCTGGGGTTTATCCTGGGTCTGTGGCCTTCTGTCATCTGATATGGGTGTCATTGACTTTGGAAATAGCTTTAAATCCACGGCTATTATCTCAGTAACCCTTCTTTTCGTATTGTCTCTCCCCTCATATTCACGGGACTGAATCCTGCCCTCTATATATACGAGCATCCCCTTTTTCAGATAATCCTTTGCTATCTCCCCGAGCCTCCTCCAGGCAACTATGCTGTGCCACTCTGTCCGCTCCTGTTTATTATTGTTTCTATCCTTCCATACCTCTGTGGTGGCAATGCGAAAATTGGCAATAGCTGTCCCATCTGCTGTATATCTGACATCAGGGTCTGCCCCGAGCCTTCCGATTAAGAAAACTTTATTTAAATTCATCTGTTAACCTCCTATCTCTTTTTAGTACCCATGAAAAAGGTCTCTTGCCTTGGGCACATACATCTCGCTAAAGCAGGATTTATAGCAAGTTGCAACTCCAATAATTATAAAAATCCATTCTTTAGCGGGATTGATTTCACCTAATATATTTCATAACCTTTTCAGGATAATTTGACAATATTAATTATAAAAACATAAATAGTCAGGATAATCTGTAAAAAGTCTATGGCCTAATAAGACCCTGAGGCCTTTGAAAAAGACCTCAAACTCTGGGCTCATCCGTAAGACCCTTTCTATAAATGGTTATATTCATATAAATTAATCTTCCATGCATTTCAGGACCTTGCAGGGTTTTGCAGAGGTCTTGACTTAATATTTTTTTAATGACACCTATATTGTTTTATGTTAAACAAAACTTGTAGTTACGTTCTCATGTATAAAATATTGAAAGAGTGGCCAGATTATGACAGAGCGTTCAATAATAAGCAGAAGTAACCTCCGTGACCTTATAATAGTCCTTTCAGTTGTCTCGTCCTTTTTCTATGATACGAGTATCTACGGGATAGTAGTAGCTGCCTTGATGATATCCCTTGGCTGTTTCCTCCATTTTGTAACAAAGGGTGTTCTTATCAGAAATACTGTCCTGTGCAGGACAGGTATTTATAGCATAGTAAGGCACCCATATTACCTATCCAATTATCTTATTGACAACAGCCTCTGCCTTGTAAGCGGTAATCCCTATCTCCTTGTTATATATCCCTTTTTGTTCTTCTGGGCATATGGGCTTACACTGAGAAAGGAGGAGAGGCTTCTGGGCTCCATATATAATAATACATATTTCGATTACTCAGTAGAGATACCACAGGTATTTCCTGACCCAAAATCCCTTAAGAATGCCAGTAGTATCTTTAATGGCTTTTCAACAAAGAGGATAACTGTAAAAGAATGTTCCAGGATAATAAGGTTCTGTGCAGTCTTTATATTTATCATTTTAGTCCATCACCTGAAGGATAAGTTTATATTCTCCACAAGATTCTTAAAAGAGATAGAGGGTATTGATAAAATACTTGCACTTATCATAATTATCCTGTATATACTCAGTGTTTTGCTTCTAAAAAAACAGAAAAACAACAGGAAGAAGGACTCTATTTTTTCCTGAGGTCGCCCCTTGTAAGGGATATAAAAACCCCTCCTGTGCATAGCATGCCGAATACTATAAATGCGGTCTTTATGCTTTCCATAAGGGATGTATAGTGGGCTGGTGAGACCTTGACCTCTCCCATATACAGGGCAAATATGAGTATGGCAACCCCCATGCTGAATAACTGCCCCAAAAGCCTCATGGTAGCAAGCATGGATGATGCCACTCCATAGTATCTGTTTTCCACAGAGCTCATGATGGCATTCGTGTTTGGCGATGAAAACAGGGCAAAGCCCGCACCGAGGACTACAAGGCAGGCAATTATATAGACAAGGCCTGATGTCTTGGTTAAAAAGGCAAGGAGAAAGAGCCCAAAAGCAGTAATGGCCATACCTGTGGATGCCACTATCCTCGGTTCGATTCTATCTGAAGCCCTTCCTGCAATGGGTGAGAGTATTGCCTGCACAACAGGTTGTGATACAAGTATTATCCCGGCCTCTTGTGGCTTGAGGCCTTTTATGAGCTGGAGATAAAAACTCAGCAAGAAACCTACTGCAAAGGTGGCGCTGTAATTTAAAAGTGCTGCCAGGTTTGATAAGGTAAATACCCTGTTTGTCATAAAAAGGGATATATCTAAAATAGGGTTTTTTGTCCTCTTTTCCCAGAACACAAAGGCTGACATAACTACAATACCCCCTATGATAAGGATGGTCCCGACAAAAGAAGGCAGCCTTGAAAAACCATACATTATGGACAGGAGCATGATACTATAGATAATGGAACCGATAATATCAAAGTATTCGCCTTTTGCCTCTGCCCAGTCAGCCTTGAGTCTCTTTGTGGTTAGAATCATAATGAATACCCCGGCAGGGCAGTTGAAGAGGAATATGCTCCTCCACCCTAAATGCTGCGTTAATACACCACCTAAAAAGGGGCCAGTAGCAAGGCCTATATATACTGCGGCAACATTTATGCCCAGAACCCTTCCCCTTTCCCCGGGAGGGTATACTGAGCTGAGAATGGCTATGCCTGTCCCGAATATCATTGCCCCACCTATCCCCTGGATGACCCTGAAGATAATAAGCATATTAGGGTTAATGGAGATACCGAGGAGAAAAGAGGAAAAGGTAAATATTACTATCCCCAATAAAAATATCTTTTTCCTCCCGTACATGTCTGCTATCTTGCCGAGAGGAACGAGGAATATGGCAGCACTTAAGATATAGGCTGTGGCTATCCAGCTTAAGGTTATAACATCTATAGAGAATGCCCTTCCTATTGAGGGGAGGGCAACATTTACCGTTGCCAGGGCAAGGGGTGTTAGAAAGGATGAGATTGTTGTGACTATTAATGCTGATCTCTTTGTGTCTGCCACATCTTGCTGAATCAACTCTTTTCCTGCTGATTGTATCCTATAATCAGATAGTATACTGCCTTGTCAAAAAAATAGACAAGCCTCTCGCCAAGCTCAAACATCCTGTATATATCCAGTATCTTTTCCCATACACCATAGGAGTACATAAACATCCATATATGCTTCTTCAAGAGACTAACAGAGCTTATGAGTTCCTCAATGGGTATCATGTCTTTTTTTCTTGTCTTGCCCAGGTTAAAGTAAAAAGACCTAAATTCTGCCTCCCCTCTTATACCCTTTAGCCATGCATTTATCTGACCAATAATGAAGTCCCCCCTGTTGTAAAGCTCTTTTTTATCAAAGTTGTGGTAGGATTTTGTAGAGGGGTTTGTGGATATATCGTTTAGCCAGAGTTCTATTATCTTTTTTGAGTTATTCTGGATGGCATTAATAAGGTCATCCGAGAGCAGATGCTCTTTATAGCCTATCCTGTCCTCTCTTGTCCCTGCGAAGAAAGTATCCAATGAGTCCTGTATCTTCCAGAGGTCTTTTTTAAGTTCTCTGTATGTCTTTACAGCCTTTTCCTGGGAATCAAAGGCGAGGTCTGGCAGATTCATAACAGGGAAGTATCTGCAGTCTGATGCATCGTCACCTGGTGTCTCAATCCCCCCAATCTTTTCTGCCTCAAATGTAACTATCAATAATTCGCCATATAAGGGGTTTATATGGGAGCTTACATCCACAAGCTGGACAATCCTTCCCTCGACGCCTGCCTCTTCTTTTAACTCCCTGAGGGCAGCATCCTCTATGCTCTCCCCTACCTCAGCAAAACCTATGGGGAAACACCACATATCCTTGTAAGGCTCATGGGCCCTCTTTACAAGAAGGACCTCTCTGTTGTGATTCGGGAGTATTACAGATGCTACAGGGAGCGGGTTTTCATAGTGTATCTTTTTACAGACACTGCAAACCTGCCTCTGTCTGCCTTCAAGGAAGTCTACAATTAATTCTGAACCACAGTAATAACAATAGGTCTTTTGCCTCATGGCCTTGCTAAAAATATCCTGTCATTTTTGTTAAAGGTCAATATCTTTTTTACTTTAAGCTCTTCAAGCATCTTTTCCTTAACTGTCTCCGGGTCAACATCCTTTTCAATGAATGCCTTTTTAAACTCTATATACTGGACAAGGGCAGTGCTATCCTCTTCCTTGAATACAAGTTCATTGGGGAAGTCAGTATATGTAATCCTGCTGAAATAGTTTTTTAAGATACCATAACCATTTTCAGCAGAGAAGCTCTCTATGACCTTCCTTAAGTTATCGAAATTAAAAAATTTTTCACCTTCCTCAAGCATGGACCTACTGTGTGTGATGACAATAAATAATCCATCAGGGTTGAGCAGCCTTTTTATCTCAGATAAGGCATCAGGGAAAAAATAGAGAGAATAGGCAGATGAAATAAGGTCGAAATACCCTGATGGCATGTCTATATGCGCTGGGAGCATGAGCCTCTTAAATACAGTTTCTTTTGCCTTTTTTTCACATATCTTGATAAATTCATGCTCATTTTCATTATTGCAGTCTATCCCCATGATAAGGTCAAACCCCACCGGGAGTAGCTCTATAAACCATCCATAGCCGCATCCTATGTCAAGGAGCCTGCGGTATTTGTCAAATTCAACTAATCTGTTTACCTCTTCCCTTATGTCCTTCTGATTCTTTGAGTATCTTTTTATAAGTCTGCCTATTTCCTTGTGAAACCCCTGGTCTGCATAGCTCTTTATAATCTTGTCCATACTGCTTTTATATATCAACCATGCCTGTTTGTAAACCAAAATCTAATTAGAGCTTTTTTTAAGTGTCTCTCGTTTTAGGTATTTCAGGTCTTTAATGTAAATCCATTTAAAATTTAAATCTACAGGTATTTCTGCGATATGGGTATTATATATGGCTTACCTGATATGGGATTCTCCTTTACAATAACCACTGTCTTGTATATCTCCTCTATATTCTGAAAGGTAAGGACATGGTTAGGCGGCCCTTCTTTGAAGATTTTCCCTTCTGACATCAATACAACCCTTGTGCAGAACTCAGAGGCGAGATTCAGGTCGTGTAATACTATTACTATAGTCATGCCGTCCCTGTTTAGGTTCTCCAGTATCTCCAATGTCTTTATCTGATACCTTATATCAAAGTGGCTTACAGGTTCATCGAGTAGCAAGAGGATTGGGTCCTGGGCAATGCACTGGGCAAGAAAAACCCTCTGTCTTTCTCCCTCAGACAGGTCTGTTATCCTCCTGCCCGTCATATAAGCAATATCCATAGTCTCCATTACATCCTTTACAAGCCCCATATCTCTATCCTGTTTAAATAAACTGTGCCTAAGATGCGGGTATCTGCCCATGGCTATAAAGTCTTCCACACAATGGGGAAAGAACACCTCCATGGACTGAGGTAGGGTAGCTATATTCTTTGCCAGAGTCTTTATGTCATATTTTCTTATATCCTTTCCTGAAAAGATGATGTCACCCTTATAAGGCCTTAAAAAGCCTGTGGATATCCTTAAAAGGGTGCTTTTACCTGAGCCGTTGGGACCTATGATACCGACAAATTCACCTTCTTCTATATGGAGGCATATATTGTGGATAATCTCTTTTTTTGCATATGAAAAGGAGACATTCTGGATGGAAAGTAGAATCTGTCTGCTCATGGCCTTTCGATAAGTAAAACCAATAATATTACGCCCCCGATAATGCCGGTTACAACCCCAACAGGTAATTCCACAGGATAGAGTATGTATCGTGAGAACACATCAGAAAAAACAAGAAAAGCAGCACCCCCTATATAGGATGCATACAATAGATACCTGTTCCCTGTATTAAGGACCATCCTTAATATATGGGGGACTATAAGTCCCACAAAACCTATTATACCGGCAGCGCTGACGCACAGCCCTGTAAGTATTGAGGTTAGTATAAAAAAAACCTTGTATGCCCTCTGTGATTTAACGCCGAGATATTGGGCCTTTTCATGGCCCAGCGACAATATATCGAGCTCCCTGGAGAAACAAAAAAGGATGAAGGCAGGTATGAGAAAGGCAGGGATATAGAAAAATATAAGCTCATTCTCCAGGCTTGATAGGTCGCCCATAAGCCATAGTATTACACCATGCATCCTGTCAGGGTCCAATAAAGAGAAAAGTAAAAAAACCAGGGAGGAGAAGACAAGGCTCACAACAATACCAAATAGGACCATTGCCCCGGGGTCAAATAGTTTTTTTCTTGAGAGGATATATACCATAGATGTAGAGCCCATGGCCCCCATAAAACCCATGAAAGGGTTAGCAAAAACACCCAATTGATTATTAAGCCCCAGGATAACCGATATGGTAATCCCCAGTGATGCACCAGCCGAGATACCCAGGGTATATGGTTCTGCAAGGCTGTTTCTCAGAATAGACTGTAGCGATGCCCCGCATATGCTTAAAGACCCACCGATGAGAAGGGCCAATATAGTCCTGGGTATCCTTATCTTTCTCAAGACAAAACCAAACCCCTCTTTTTCTGTAAGGCCTCTTATTATCTCATTGATACCCTTGCCATAACCTATGGACAAAACAACTGCACATACAAGTAGAAGTATGAGGATGATGAATATAAACCTGATCCTCCATATGGCGTATCTTTCCTTCATTATTTTCTAAAAATTAGTTCGTAAGATAGAGATATAAAGCCTCTACCGATATCCCCTTATAAGCCTTGTATGCTCTATCTTGATGCAGTAATCCATGACAAATTTTATATTATTCTGCTCGGCGAGCCTTTTGGCATCGTCGTTTCTTATACCGAGCTGGAGCCATATACATACAGGCCTTATCATGACAGCCTCTTCTACAACAGGCATGAGGTTCTCTGACCTCATAAATATATCTACTATGTCAATGTGTCCCTCAACATCTGATAGAGTCTTATAGCACCTCAGCCCGAGCACCTCGTTATAGTTAGGATTGACAGGTATAATAGTATAGCCTGCATCCTTGAGGTATCGCGCCACAATATTACTTGGTTTTTCAGGGCTATCAGATATACCAACCACTGCTATTGTCCTTGCCTTTTCTAATAGCTCTTTTTTTTCTTTATCTGTCATCTCCATGGCTACCCCTTGATATTTTTAGTATATTCAGGGATTAAATCAGATTGTATGGGTATTGTCAATATAGAGACCTAAAAGGTCTCTTGCTCTGGGATACGCCCCCTTTAAATGTAAATCAAAAATCGTAAATGACAATGGATTTACTCTGTTTTAGGAATATGGATTTTATTATAAAGAGGTTGTAATGGTTATTGGCATAATAAAAGGCTGCACTTTTAAAAAGTGCAGCCTCTATTATAGTACAACACTGAGCCTATCTATTTTTTAATGGGATACTCCGCTACTGCCTCTACACGTCTATTTTCCTGTCTGCCTTTGGCAGTCTTATTGCTTGCCACTGGTTTTGTCAGGCCATATCCCTTTGCAGTGAGACGTTCAGGCTCGATTTTGAATTTATCAATCAGGTATTTTCTGATGCTGTCTGCCCTTCTCTGGGAGAGCCTCATATTGAATGCAGCACCGCCCACGCTGTCTGTGTGACCCTCTATTATTACCTTTAACTCAGGGTGTTTTTGCATTACCTCTGCAAACTCCTTAAGTTCATTATGATATTTGGGCTTTATATTCCATTTGTTGGTATCGAAGAGGACATTTAGCTTTACCTTACCCTTTTCAATTATCTCTTTTTCTTTAGCCGTCATTGCCGCAGCTGCCTTGGGCACAACAACAATTGGACAACCTTCCTTGTCTACCTCTACACCCTTTGGTGTGTCAGGGCATTTATCAAGACAATCGCGGACCCCATCACCGTCTGAATCAAGACAACACCCATCTTTATCTACCTTGAATCCCTTTGGGGTATCAGGGCATTTGTCAAGGTCATCAGGGACACCATCACCGTCTGTATCCACAACAACCTTTGGTGGTGGAGGAGGTGGAGGTGGTGCAGCTGCCACAACAGGCTCTTTGCCGCCAAAATAGAAGGTCAGGCCAAAGGTATACTCAAGGTTGTTATAAACACTACCTGTTGTTAAGACATGTCTTACATCACCTCTTAAGGCCAGTTGTTTTAAAATAAAATATTTGAGACCCAAACCATAATCAAATACACCCCTTGTCTTTCTCCCTTCATCTCCAGGATAATTCAATGTTGTGCCACCTAAGCCTACCGCTGCAAAAGGAACAAATTTTTTATCAGGTAAAAAATGATAAAGGCCCTCTAACCTGTAATTGTGGACATTTGTCCTTCTGTCATTCGATTTTAACTCACCTTTGACATAGCTATAATATAGTTCTGCACCGATGTTTTTAGTAAAATCGAACCCTGCCCTTAAGCCATATAAAGGGCTGGTCTTTAAATCCTGATTACCCTCGAATGTATAGCCACCAAATATGGGTGTGATGCCTATTGCGCCGGGCCTTATCTGGGCATATGCTGTTGCTGATAAGGCAAGAAATAAGATTAAGAATAAAAACACATAAAATCGTTTCATAAAAACCTCCTTTCTTTTAGCTATTTAAAAAAATAGTCATTCTTTTAGACTACATATAAATCAGCATTTTTGTCAAGGGTATGCAAAGAAATTATATAGATTTTTCCCCTTTGCTTTCGCCTCCATTAAGGGCATATGCAGTCAGTGCTAATATAGGGACAGGTCTTATATTATTCTCCCTTTCCCATGCCCGGATTAAAGAAGTGGCTGTATATCCATCCATTACAGGCATCTGCATATCCATAAGGATTAAATCGAACATCTCATGTCCTTCCTTGTATTTATCCAGGGCAATCTTGCCATTCTCTGCCAGGAATATTTTATGGGGTGTATTTTTAAAATATGACCAGATAAGGAGGCGGTTATCTTCATTGTCTTCGGCTACCAGTATATTTAGAGGTTTTTTGCGTCGTTTCTCTGTTTTTCCTTGAATCTTTTGGGTCTCCTCCTCTTTCTGGGGTCTATATCCCAGTGTTGTCTTGATTGCCTCTAAAAGGTCTGCCCTTTTTATGGGTTTATTGAGGATGGATGTTATACCAATGCCCCGGGCCTTTTCTGTTTCGTCCTTTATGTAACCCGATGTAAGCATGATTATATGACTCTTCTCTGCAAGCCCCATATCCTTTATTTTGCTGGCTATCTGTATGCCATCCATGTCAGGCATATGGTAGTCCAGCAGTATTAGACTGTAGGGTGATGATTCCTGGATACTCTTCTGTAGTATATCAATGACCTGTCTACCGTTTTCTGCGTCGGTGACTGATGCGCCGAGGTTGCTTATCATCTCCCTTAGAATCATCCTGTTGGTGCTGTTATCATCTATTACAAGGACCTTCATACCTTTTATATCAACCATTACCGGTCTTTCCCTTACCCTGTCCTGGTCTCTCTGGAGTCCAAAGCATGCTGTAAATGACATCTTTGTCCCCTGGCCCAATCTACTCTCTACCCATATCTCGCCGTCCATCATCTCTACAATCTTTTTTGATATGGCCAGACCAAGACCAGTGCCGCCGTATTTCCTTGTTGTAGATGCATCTGCCTGGGTAAACTTCTCAAATATAAGACCCAGCTTATCCTCAGGTATACCTATGCCTGTATCCTTGACAGAGAATAATAGAACAACATATTCTGGGGTTGAGTATCCTTTTTTAACACTGTCTGAGACCCTCTTGTTCCTGACCTCTATCCCCTTTTTCCTTGACCCCTTTGACACAGATACATTGAGCATCACCTCACCTCTTTCTGTGAATTTGATGGCATTTCCTATGAGGTTTACCAGGACCTGTCTCAGCCTTGTTGGGTCACCAATAAGGTATAAGGGTACATCAGGTTCTATCATATATAATAGTTCTATATTTTTCTCATGTGCCTTTAGAGAGAGGACATCGAGCATTCTTTCTATGTGATCAAGGAGGTCAAACTCTGCATACTCCAATTCTATCTGTCCTGATTCTATCTTGGATAAATCCAGTATATCGTTTATAAGATTTAAGAGGCTTTCCCCGGCATCATGGAGGACCTTGACATATCTAAACTGCTCTGGTGTGAGATGGGTATCCAGGAGCAGTTCTGCCATGCCTATTATGGCATTCATGGGTGTTCTTATCTCGTGACTCATACTGGCAAGGAATTCACTCTTTGCATTATTTGCAAGTTCTGCCTCTTCCTTGGCCTTGATGAGGTCTTCCTCGACCTTTTTCAGATCTGTTATATCGAGTATTACACCTACTATGCCTGCAACCTCGTTGTTTCTGTTGAGGTATGTTGCCTTATTGAACACTACAAAGTGCTTTGAGCCGTCAGGGTATCTGACCTGTGTCTCATAGATCTGTTTACCAGGGTTTTTGAATAGTTCTTCATCCATGGTGTGATATTTTTCAGCAATCTCTTTTTCAGCAATCTCAAAAACAGAGCGTCTCAGTATCTCCCCCTTGGGCCGTCCGAGATAAGCCTCAAATGCCTTATTGCAGCCCAGATATAGCCCATTTTTATCCTTATAGAATATGGGGGCAGGTATAGTATCTATAAGCACCTGGAGGAAGTTTATCTGCTCCAATAGGTTTTCTTCTGCCTCTTTTAGCTCGGATATATCTGTGACTACATGGATGCTCCCCAGTATCTTGCCATCACCGTCATATAGGGGGGTAGTGGATATCTGAAAAGTCCCATGGAGTATCTTATCGAATACCTCAACGCTGTGCTTACACGCCTCCCTTAATGTCTTTACATGGGGGCAGAAAAGAGGTGGCTTATCTGTCTTATGGAATACCTCATAGCATTTTTTACCTATTACCTCCTGTGGTCTATATCCCATGCTATTTGCTGCCTTCTTATTTACCCTGACAATCCTGTGCTCCGTATCTATAACCCCTATCATGTCTGTGAGAGAGTCGAATATATCCTCCCACTCTTTCTTTGCCCTTGTAATAATCTTGTTTAATTCTATATTCTTCTGGAGTGTCTCTGTAAGTTCTCTGTTCTCTTTGCGGAGAAGCTCCAATTCTTCTGTGCTATTGATTGTGGGATTGTTTTTCTTTTTTTTGTTCATAATGGCATCTATCTAAATCAAATAAAACTTCAAAAAAAGAAAATGCCCCTGAAGAATCCCAAGACAACAGAGGCACTTTCAAAAATTCTATACTATTCTATTTGATAGCCTTAAATTCCTTTTCATCCAGGGAACCATCATTATTTTTATCGAATTTCTTGAAATCCTCTGGTGTTATATTAACAAATACTATTGTAAGCTCTTCGATGGTAATCTTCCCGTCATTGTTGGTGTCTATGTCCTTAAAGCCCTTTTTTGCCTTTTTTACAGGTGCTGGCTTTGCCCCTGCAATCTTTGTCACGGTCATTGCACCTTTTATGTATCTAACCGATACCTTATCCCCAACCTTTATATCCTCTGCACCCTTATAGCCTTTGAATTTTGCATTGGTGACATCAAAGGTGATAACACCTTTTTTGTATTTCAGTGTGAGGAGACCGGATTCTATCTTCTCTACTGTCCCTTCAAAACCAGGCACTGGTTTGGGTTTTGGTTTCTCTGCCTCTTTTGCTGCCTCGGGCTTAGCCGGTTTTTCAGGTGCTGCAGGCTCTGCCTTAGCCGGTGCTGCCTTCTCAGGTGCTGGTTTTTCAGGTGCTGCAGGCTTTGTCTGGGCAAAACCAGGTGAGGTGAAGGCAATACCAATTAACAATGCAAGGGTAATAATTAAAAATCTCTTCATAACAAAACCTCCTTAATTTGTTTTATATGGTTTTATGTTCTAATATTTTATGCCAAGTGTCAAGTTAATTTATCAATCAATAGTAGGGTTAATAGACCTTAATCCACTATTGATTTATCATTTATAGCCCTTAAATGGGTATATCCAGGAGTGAGAGACATCACAGGTCTTTTACTCTTTTTTTCAGTTCAGAAGGCAAAACAAGCTCAAGTCTTTTTGATGAAAATTCAGGGTGTTCATTGAGAAGCTGTTTTTTTTCATTGAATACCCTTATAAGGTTATGGTCTGGGGTCACAAAAAACCCTATATCATTACATATGCAGTGGAATATGTGCCTTAATCCACGGTCTTGCTGTGTTTGATAATACTTCTTAATCACCATATCTATAATAAAATCCCTGTGTCCATTATCCATAGGCGGTTTTTTGTAGCTTTTTTTACTCAGACCTATAAACCTGTTTAATAGCCCAAAGAGCCTTCTGTTCCTTTCCCCTTCATCACCAGAAAGGGTAGGCTCTATTTTGAGGTTTTTTAATGCAAGCTCAAATACCCTCCAGTTGAGGGAGTAGTCAATGTGTCTTAGATCCTGCCAGTTCTGCTCAGGGAATATATCTGCAAATATGCCTGCACACTCTCTCAGGATTTTTCTTGTATCTTGTTCATTATAAGATAAATCTATATGGAATTTTGGTGTTACCAAACTAAAAGAAAATGTAGATTGCAGGTCTTCAAAAAGCCCTTCTGTATCTTCAAAGACACGGGACAAAAGCTCTGTCTGCTCGAAATAAAAGAAAACCCTGCGCCAGTATCTGATGAGGTCACTATCGGACCTATCCCATCTTGCAAATTCCTCTATTGACTCAAGGGGGGTTAGGACATCTGTGACACAGCACCCTTGGTTATTGAGCCACATTATAATATCCATCTCCGTGTCTTCACCGGATGTTACAAGCCTTATTCTCCCTTCCTGGTATGCCCTCCAGATAGTCTTTAATGCCATCCATTCATTATAAAGAGGGTCACTATCTTTTACATGTTCTTTTGCCAGGAGGTTAAGGACATTAAAATCAAGATAGATATCTATCTTATCCTTGTCCTTATCCATAGCCTATCTTGCCTTGAAAAGAAGATTTAATAAAAAATTTATTATGGACAGGATTACACTAAAGAGCACAGCATAGAGAAAACCCTGAACCTGGAAGCCCTTAATCACAGAAGAGGCAAGCATAACCAGGGATGCGTTGATTACAAAGGTAAAAAGGCCGAGGGTTAGTATATTTATGGGAAGGGTTATGAAAACCAGTACAGGCTTTATTATGGTATTAACAATCCCGAGGAAAAGGGCAACCCATAGGGCAGACCAGAAACCATTTATGGTTATCCCCGGCAGGTAGTATCCCAGTATCATTATTGATAATGCCATCAAAAACCAGCGGATTATTATCATTATAAATAGATTATGGCACAAAATTTTATATTTGCAAATATAATCTTGATAGACCCTCAAAAAAAACTTGACATCTCTATACCTATTTTGTTAAAAATTGACCCATATCACATATTAAATCGCTATACTCTACTTAAAGGGGTTGGTTAGTGAAAAAATCTATACTGGCAATTTTTTTATCCTTTTTTCTATTTTTTATCTGGAATAACAATGTCTTTTCAAAAGAGGTAAGACAGGGTGTAAAACCTGATGGAAAACCCCAGAGTGCCTCTAAAAAATCCAGTAAAACAATAAAAAATACCAAAAAAAGCAAGGACAGGACCACCATAGCAAAACAGGAAAGCCAGAAGTCCAAGGTAAAAAGAAAAAAGAGCTCAAAAACAAGATACATCCGTGAAGAGGCCCCTGCAGGGGAAGATGACGGTGAGTTTATTGAATATCGTGCACAAAAAGGCGATACCATTGAAAAGATAGCTGCCAGGTTCAATGTAGAGAAAGATGATATCCTTGAATCTAATAACCTTAAAGAAGGCGTAAGATTAACACCGAACACTATAGTGCTTATACCAAAGACACAATCAGAAGAAAAGCAAGAGGAGTTCATAAACCTTACAACCAAGAACCTGAAACCCTGGAAGAGCCATGACGAGAAATACATGCTCGTAAAGGTGGCAAAGAGTTTTATGGGTGCCCCATATAAATACGGTGGCAATACAGTTAGGGGCCTTGACTGCTCTGCATATGTAAAAAAGATATACGAAATATTCGATGTCCAGTTGCCCAGGAGTGCAAGGGAGCAGTTCCATATAGGGACAAAGATAAACAAAGAGGACCTTGCCATAGGAGACCTTGTCTTCTTCAGGACAAAAAGATATATCAAGTATCCCACCCATGTGGGCATATATATAGGTGACGGTAACTTTATCCATTCATCCTCAGGTCATGGCAGGATAGGTGTAAAGATAGACTCCCTTTCATCGGATTTCTACAAAAGGACTTATGTGGGTGCAACAAGGATTAAAAAATCCATGGATGACAGTGCAGATGCCACAACGTCAAAGAAATCTGAGGCTGATTCTGGTAATTCATAATATGTGACAAGATATTTAGTAATATTTTTCACTGCCCTTTTCTTTCATGTTTTAAGCTATATTATCCTGTTAAAAAGAATAGAGCCCCTTTATTTTCATTTCTATACCTTTGTATGGTGGTCTTTTATTGTCCTTATGGATGTAATCTATGCCATAAGGAAAGGTCGTTTTTTGATATTAAAAAGGACACTACCTGCCATGATAGTTATATCTGCCAGTTTCTGGTGTATATTTGAATTGATAAACCTGAGAATACAGAACTGGTACTACATAAATCTCCCTATGGAATATTATCATAGGTATACAGGATACCTGTTGGCTTACGGCACAGTGGTCCCTGGTATATATATCACAAAGGAGATAATCCAGGACCTGATAGGGGATATAGAGATAAAAAAGATACATCTCAATAGATACCCTTTTTATGCAATAATAACAGGTTTTGCATTGCTTTTTTTAACCCTTGCGGTGCCTAAATATTTTTTCAGCCTTGCATGGGTATCTGCTGGCCTTATATTCGACGGATACAACTATTATAGAGGCTATAGCTCCTTTGCCAGGGATCTAGAGGCCGGCCAAATAAGAGGTATCATAGCTACAATGCTTTCTGGTCTTTTATGCGGCATCCTTTGGGAATTCTGGAATTTCTGGGCTGTAACCAAATGGATTTATACTGTCCCGTTTTTTGAAGGGATGAAGATCTTTGAGATGCCTGTCCCGGGGTATATAGGTTTTGTTGTCTTTGCACTTGAGACCATTGCCTTTGTAAACCTCATAAAAGGTATATGGTCAACCAAGACAAGGGCCTTAACTGTAACCTTTATTATGGCATGTTTCTGTGCTATTTCCTTCGTATTAATCGATAGATACACTGTATTTTCCCATATAGCCAGGATAGAAGAACTCTACTTTATATCCCAGGATAAAAGAGAGGCATTAAAACAAGAGGGTATAAGGACGAGCTACAGGATTGATATAAAAACCCTTGACAGCAAAGAAAGGGATTTTATGGAGTTATTACACCTCAAGGGCATGGGTCTTATTAACCTAAAAAAGCTTGCACAATACGGGATAGATAATATAGATGCCCTGTCTAAAATGGATGACAAGACCCTATCAATCATACTGGAGGAGAATAATATGAGGAGGGTCAGGGTCTATATTTCAGCAGCAAAGGAGGGTTTATCTAAAAAATAAAAACGCCCCTTGAAAAAGGGGCGTTTTTATTTCATCAGAGATATTTTCTAATCCAGTTTCTCCTGACCTACCCTCATACCGTAGAATGAACGGTATACAAAGATGAGCGCCACGATAAAGAATATGATACCTATTGTTGTCTTCATTGTCTGAGACTGCATGGTAACGGCGATCTCAGTGGCAAGGAGTCCGAAGAGGGTAGTGAACTTAATGACAGGGTTCATGGAGACAGAGGATGTATCCTTGAACGGGTCGCCAACAGTGTCTCCAACAACTGTTGCTGCATGGAGCTCTGTGCCCTTTTCCTTGAGGTCTACCTCTACTATCTTTTTGGCATTATCCCATGCACCACCGGCATTTGCCATAAATATGGCCTGGAAGAGCCCGAAGAATGCTATTGCCACAAGGTAGCCTATGAAGAAATACGGGTTGAAGAATGAAAGTGCCAGGGCAAGGAAGAAGATAACTATGAAGATGTTTATCATGCCCTTCTGTGCATACTGGGTACATATCTTCACGACCTCTTTGCTATCCTCTATGGATGCCTCTTCCTTATCGAGGTTGATGTTCTTTTTGATAAAGACAACAGCACGGTATGCACCGGTTGTAACTGCCTGGGTGGCTGCGCCGGTAAACCAGTAGATAACAGCGCCGCCCATTAAAAGGCCGAGGATAATCTCAGGCTGCACAAGACTCAGCTTAGCCACAACGTTCTTGAACATATTTTCCAGGAGTATTATGATACCGAAGACCATGGTTGTTGCACCAACAACTGCTGTCCCTATAAGCACAGGCTTGGCTGTAGCCTTAAAGGTATTTCCTGCGCCGTCTGCCTCTTCAAGGTAATCCTTACCATTATCAAAATCAGGGTCAAAGCCGAACTCTTTCTTTATCTCTTCCTTGATGTTGGGGCGGCTTTCAATCCTGGAGAGCTCATAGACTGACTGGGCATTATCAGAGACAGGGCCATACGAGTCAACAGCAATGGTCACAGGCCCCATGCCGAGGAACCCAAATGCCACAAGACCAAAGGCAAAGACAGGGGCAGCAAAGGCAAACTGAGGTGGCATAATAGCTACTATGGAATGGTGCTGTGATACAGCATAGGCTATAAACATGAGGAAGAGTATTACAAGGCCTTCCCAGAATGCAGAGAAGTTACCGGCAACAAAACCTGAGAGTATATCAAGTGATGCACCGCCGTGACGGGCAGCACCGACAACCTCCTGGACGTGCCTTGACTTTGTGCTGGTGAATATCTTTGTGAACTCAGGTATCAATGCACCGGCCACAGTCCCGCAGGAGATGATAATCGCCAGTGCCCACCAGAGCCCGGGGTATTTGTCATTGAGGTCGCCGAGGAGCATATAGCTTGCCCAGAAGGTTACTATAATGGATATAGCTGAGGTTATCCATACGAGGTTGGTAAGGGGCTGTTCAAAGTTGAATTTCTTCTTTGACCCGTATAGAGATGTTGTTATCCCGTGGTTAACAAAATATGAGACAAGGGATGTGAGGATCATGAGGATACGCATTGCAAATATCCAGATGATGAGTGTCCCTGACATGAATGGGTTTGCAGCCAAGGCAAGGGCAAGAAATGCAATGAGTGCCACACCTGTAACACCGTAGGTCTCAAAGCCGTCTGCTGTAGGACCCACGCTATCACCGGCATTGTCACCCGTGCAGTCTGCTATAACGCCAGGGTTTTTGGGGTCGTCTTCAGGGAGCTTGAAGACTATCTTCATCAGGTCTGAACCTATATCAGCGATCTTTGTAAAGACACCACCTGCAATCCTGAGTGCGCTGGCACCGAGGGATTCACCAATGGCAAAACCTATAAAGCTCGGACCTACCAGATTTTTTGGCAGGAACACAAGGATACATATCATGAAGAACAGCTCAACACTAACAAGTAGGAGGCCAACGCTCATACCAGATGTGAGAGGGATATTTACAACATCCACTGGTTTGCCTGTCAGTGATGCAAAGGCAGTCCTTGAATTTGCCCTTGTGTTGATCCTCATACCGAACCATGCAACACCATAGGAACCGAGGATACCGAGGATAGAGCATACAAGGATAACAAACATGGGTCCAATGGACAGGTGTGAAAGGCCCATAAAGTAATAGACCATACATATGGCCACGAGTATCCAGAGTATTATTAGGAATTTACCCTGCTGTGCCAGATAAGACTTACAGGTCTCCCATATAATCTCTGATACCTCAAGCATGGATTTGTGGGCAGGCCTATTTTTGGTCTGGTTATACTGGACTACAGCAAAGATAAGACCCACAATGCAGACAAAGAGACCAAAATACATAATGGACAGACCGCTTGTCCCCCCAAAGATACCGAATTTTACCTGAGATAGATCAGGGAGGATAATGTCTGCCTCACCGGCCATGGCCACAGATGCCGCAGAGAAAATCATAAAGGCAAGTGCGAGGAGAATGAAGCATATGCTTCGTTTGTTTGATAAGCTCATTTATAACCTCCTTACAAAAAAATTTATTGCTTAGACACCAGCTAACGCTTCCTGTTGACAGGTTGATTTTATTCTAAAACTTTTTTTTAGATAATGTCAATTAACTTATGAAAAAATTCACATAATATTTTTTTGGCTTTAAATCCTTTTTTGAGTCTTAATTTAACTTTTAAAGCCCTTATATTTATTGTATATTTAAGATAAAGGGGTAGATTAATGAGAAGGCTAAACCTTACAGCAAAGATGGCTATAGCATTTTCTGTGCTCTTCTTTGTCATCTTCACGGGCTGTGCCATATCCCTCTTTTATTATTTTGAAGGTCATTATAAAGAACTTGTTGCAAATCAGCAGTATGAGCTCATCTCTGAGGTGGCAAGAGGTCTTGACAGAAAGATAAACGAGGCCCAGAAGCTCATTGGCCTGGCAATAGGCAATCCCCCACAGGATATCATCAATAACACCCAAAGGTTAAAATCTTTTTTTATAGATAAAATCAAGAATAAACCTTTTTTGAGTCATTATTTTGACCACGGCATTATCCTGTTCTCTAAAGATGGTGACATTATAGGGGAATATCCTGAAGAAAATAAAAGGGATATAAAAAATTTTGCAGACAGGGAATATCTCCAGGAGACAATAAAGACAAAAAAACCTTATATCTCCAAGCCTTATCTATCATCAAAACCACCATACGAGCCTGTTATTATGTTCACGCACCCCCTGTTTAATCAAGACGGGGAATTGGTGGCTGTAATAGGTGGTGGTCTAAGGTTGACCAAAGAGAATTTTTTAGGGGACTTGACACGGGTAAAGATAGGCAAGACAGGCTATGTATATCTTTTTGATAAGGATAGGAGGATAATAATTCATCCTGATAGATCCAGGATAATGAAGCAGGATGTGCCTGTTGGCGTAAATAAGCTATTCGATATGGCAATAGAGGGTTTTGAAGGGACAGATGAGACTGTTACATCAAGGGGCCTCCATGCCATTACAAGCTTTAAACGCCTCACAAATAAGGACTGGATCCTCGGGGCAAATTATCCTGTAAAAGAGGCCTATTCTTCCATTAGAAAGGCCCAATGGTATCTTGGTTGGTTCACAGGTATAGGTATAGCTGTATCCATAATTATTATAATATTCCTGATGAGGGGCTTTCTCAACCCCTTGAGTATCCTGACAAGACAGATACAGGAGATAGGTGAAGGGACTTACGAAACAAGATCAGTAAAGGTAAATGGAGCAGGTGAGATAGGGGAACTGGCATCATCTTTCAACGAGATGTTAAAAAAACTCTCTGAGAGGGAGGATGCTTTAAAGACCACCCTTAAATCCCTTAAGGAGCGCGAGGCAAGGATAAGGGCTATCCTGGATAATACAGTAGAGGGGATCATCACCATAAACGAAGAGGGGATAATAGAGGATTTTAACCCTGCTGCAGAACATATCTTTGGATATTCGGCACAGGAGGTGATAGGTAGAGATGTGAACATACTTATGCCTGAGCCTTATAATAGAGAGCATAAAGAATATATAAAAAGATACCTCGCCACAGGAGAAACAAAGGTCATAGGCGCCAGGATAGAGATAGTAGGCAGAAGAAAGGATGGGGGCATATTCCCCATGGAGATATCTGTGAGCGAGGTAAAGATAGGGGATAGAAGGATATTCACAGGCCTTCTGCGTGATATTACGGAGCGTAAACAGACAGAGGAGGAGCTTATTAAGGCCAGAGACTTAGCAGAGGCAGCCAATAAGGCAAAAAGCAACTTCCTTGCCAGCATGAGTCATGAGATTAGGACCCCCATGAATGCCATAATAGGCATGGCTGATTTACTCATGGATACCAAACTAAGTGATGACCAGTTAAGATATATCCAGGTCTTCAAAAATGCAGGGGAAAATCTTTTGAATATTATCAATGATATCCTTGATATATCCAAGATAGAGGCAGGCCATCTTGAGATTGAATCTACAGGTTTTGATATTATTGAGCTCATTGAGAAGACCTGTGAGTTTATGTCCAGTAAAGGGCACGAAAAGGGGTTGGAGGTGGCGTGTCGTATCCAAAAAGACGTACCCCAGTATCTTATAGGAGACCCTGTGAGGATAAGACAGGTCTTAACCAATCTCATGGGAAACGCCATAAAGTTTACAGAAAAGGGCGAGGTTGTTGTTGAGGTATCACTGGTAGAGAAGGGGTTTAGGGCTAAGGATTCGGTGATTAAACATATGGCTGAAGGCAGTCCTCCATTACATGGGGATGTAACCCTTATGTTTTCTGTTAGGGATACAGGTATAGGCATACCTGAAGATAAGATAAACACCATATTTGATAAGTTTACACAGGTCGATGCATCCATTACAAGGAAATACGGTGGGACAGGTCTTGGCCTTACCATCTCCAAGAGCCTTGTGAGGCTCATGGGTGGTGATTTATGGGTAGAGAGCGAGGTAGGTAAGGGAAGCACATTTTCTTTTACAATCCCCTTTAGTATCCAGGAGAGTTGCCCTGAAAGACCCTATGATAGAAGAAAAGAGATAAAGAATCTAAAGGTCCTCATCATTGACGACAATGCAACAAACAGGATGATATTAACAGAGACAATCTCTAACTGGTGCCGGGAGGTCCAGGAGGCAGAAGACGGGCTCCAGGGCATCAAAAAGCTCAAAGATGCAAAACAAAAGGGTATCCCTTTTGGGCTACTCCTTCTTGATTATCATATGCCGGGGATGGATGGCCTTGAGGTAGTAGAGATGATAAGAAAAGACCCATCCATATCTGAGACACCTATTATTATGCTTACCTCAGATTATGCAAGACAACATTCGTCAAGATTAAAGGATTTAAATATACCATCTTTTATCACAAAGCCCATAAAGAGGTCAGAACTTTTAACTGCTATCTATAATTTAGCCGGGGAAAGCACAGAGACAGAGGGCAATTTTTGCAGACCAAAAGAGAAAAAAGAGGGCCTTGTAGATCTGAGGAGGCTCAAGATACTCATCTCAGAGGATAATGAGGACAACAGGCTTTTGATAAAAGCATATCTAAAAAATACCCCCTATGAGTTACATTTTGCAGAGAACGGCGAGGAGGCTGTAAGGCTATACAAAGAGGGGAGATACAACCTTGTCCTTATGGATATACAGATGCCTGTTATGGATGGATATGAGGCAACAAGACAGATAAGGATGTGGGAGACAGAATCAAGGGCAGAGAAGACGCCTGTGGTTGCCCTTACTGCCTTTGCCCTAAAAGAGGAGATCCAGAAGAGTATAGATGCAGGCTGTGATGCCCATATCCCAAAACCCATTAAAAAAACTACCTTGATAGAGGTCATAGAGAGATATGCAAGGCCATAAAAAAGGAGGCATTGACAACACAGGGGACTAAAACTAATATCTTAGAGGTATATATCATGGCTGATAGAGAAGGTTTTGACGAGGACAAAAAGAGAAAGAGGATAGATGTATATGTGGATAAGGAAATCATGCCCCTTATACCGGAGTTCCTTGAAAACCGACAGAAAGACCTGAATAATCTGAGGATTGCTTTAGAAAAGGGAGACCACGAAACAATAAGGACCATAGCCACCAATCTAAAAGGTAGCGGTGGGACCTATGGGTTTGAGGCCATAACAGAGTTTGGCAATGCCATAAGAAATGCCTTAGATGAGAACAATGTGGGGGCTGTAAATACCCTTATAAAGAATCTCGAGAGCTATCTAAACCACATAGATATAAAGGAATCAAGCCTGAAAAAGGTATGTCAGAACTGTGGCAATATCTTCGAATCAAAGGATGAGGATATAAAACTCTGCCCCCAGTGTATCGTGGAGAAACAGGAAAAGATTATAGAGAGAACAGAGGAGAAAAAAGAGAAAAAAAAGTCACATTTAAAGACAGTTATGGCTACTGTTACATCTGTCCTTGTGGCGGCAGCCATTGTCGTCCTTATAATCCAGTTACCAAAGATTTTAGAGGAGACAAAATCTGGAAAACCCATAAGGATTGGGACATATGCCACCGATGAAAAAACAGATATTTGCATAAAAAATCTGTGGGAGATATCAAGGCTCCTCCAGGAGAATAAAAAACCTGACAATTCTTTAACCTGTCCGGTAACAGGTAGCCCATATAAAATAGAGGATAACATGGTGTCATGTCCGAATCCAGAGAGGCATGGATTAAAGGCCCTCTATGTAAGCAAAGAAAGAAAGATACCGGAGGCTGTAAAATGATAAGTTATAAAGTTTTTTCTAACAGAGGCTTCAGCATCATGGAACTCCTTATAGTCCTTGCCATAATAGGGATATTGGCAAGCATTGGGTTACCCCATCTCCTCCATGCATTAAAGGCAAGACAGACAGTAACCTGTGCCATGACAAGGATAGATGTTCAGAATTCAGAGAGACAGTTTGTAGTGGATAATCAGAGACCCTCTAACAGTATAGATGAGCTTATACAATCAGGGTATCTCAAGGCTGTCCCAAGTTGTCCATCTGGCGGCACATACCTGTGGATAAACGACCCATCCCCCAATAACCCCTTTAGAAACCTCGGTTGTTCTATCCATTATTTCCCTGTATCTGCCTCTTCCACCCCCACTGTTAATCCTCTCTTTACAAGCGAATTTACCAGTATGAGTGGACTTACACCACTTGTAGGTGCATGGAATATCCAGAATGGGACGCTTGTCCCCACAGGCCCAGGTGAGAATAGGCTTGCCTTTGGTGCTAAGACATGGAAGGACTATACAGTTACCGTAAATGCCACACTTACAAGCGGTAAGGGCTATGGTGTCTACTATAGGGCTGATGGCAACCCCAATATTACAGGCTATGTATTCCAATATGACCCTGGATTGGGTGATAAGTTTGTTGTAAGAAGGGTGGTAAATGGCGTTGAGCAGGCTGTTTTTCAGACTGTCAAGATCCCAAATGGTTTCCCTATCTATAACCAATCCCATGAGATATCCATCACTGTCCAGGGTGACCAGCATATAATAAAGGTAGACGGTCAGACAATGCTTAGTTTTAAAGACTCTACATTTTCATCTGGTATGGCAGGCTTAAGGAGCTGGGGCAGTTCCAAGGTAAGCTTTGATAATGCCGTTGTATCGCCATTATAAAAGAGGTGTCCAAGAAAAATATTTAAGGAGACTGCCATGAAAACAGAAGGAGATAGGATAGTAGTTCAGATTGACCCTGACCTGGAGGACCTTATTCCAGGGTATATAGAAAACAGGCATAAAGACATAAAAAAGATAAAAGATGCCCTGAAAGAGGGTGACTATGAGACAATAAGGATATTAGGTCACAGCATGAAGGGCTCAGGGGGAGGTTATGGTTTTGATGCCATAACAGAAATAGGTAAATCTATGGAGCAGGCAGCAAAGGATAAAGATATAGATTCCATAAAGAGGCTTGTGGAAGAATTAAACGACTATCTCAGCAGGGTTAAGATAATATATGGCTAATCCCATGAAACCAGTAATACTTAGCATAGATGATGACCCGGACATCCGGCGACTTCTGGAGCAGGTCCTTGTTGGCAGTGGTTATGAGGTAATAACAGCAGGGAGCGGGAAAGAGGCACTCCAGCTTGCCCAGACCCTTAAACCTGACCTTATATTGCTCGATATAGTCATGCCTGAGATGGATGGTTATGATACCTGCCTGAAACTCCAGGAGGATAAAAATACTGCCTATATACCTGTTATATTTTTAACCTCAAGGGATGAAAGGCAGGACAAGGCCAAGGCCTTTGCAGTAGGGGCTGCAGATTACCTGACCAAGCCCTTCAAAAAAGAACAACTCCTCGAAAAGATAATATACCACCTATCCACTAAAAACAAATGGAAAGAGTTAAAAAAGGAGATGCCACAAGGCCAGATTGATTTGGGTGTCCTGGACTATGGAGGTTTTAAAAACTTTGTGGCTGATGAGTTAGGTCTATCTGAGCCTGCAAGAATAAAACTGTCTGCTGTACAGCCTGATAAGATATACAATATCCTTGCAAAAGAGGGTATACCACCAAATCAGGTAGCTACCCTTATTGCCAGATACTGCAAATTTAAATATCTCCCCATTGTGGATGCAGAGAGTGTATTGCTTGGTGCTCTGCCAAAGCCATTTTCAAAGAACTATTCTGTTGTAGCCATAGGAGAGGATAACAGGATAGATGCCTATGTAATGAGTAACCCTTTCAACTGGGAGCTTATAGAAACGCTCAAGAAGTATTCTAAATCAAACCAGTTGAATATATGTATTACTGAACCTGAAAATATAGAGGCACTCCTTGAATATGGGGGCACGACAGCAGATAGAAAGATAAGTCTCCTGGAGGAGAAGATAAAGATTGCAAGCCCTGTTACAAAGAAGAAAGTGGATGTTACAGAGGAGGAGATAGAGAAGAGGCCTGTTGTCCACATCACAAACACTATCCTATATACAGCAGTAACAGAGAGGGCAAGCGATATACACATAGAGCCAAAGGAGAATCACACTGTTGTCCGTTTCAGGATAGACGGGGATATGAGGGATATGTTCTCCTTCAATAATACAACAGGGGTAATGGTTATAACAAGGTTAAAGGCATTAGGTGGACTTGATATAACAGAGAAGCGTAAACCACAGGATGGTGCTATGGAGGCGGTGATTGATAACAGGACATTTAAACTGAGGCTTGCCACCACATCTACCCCCTTTGGAGAAAGTGTTATTATAAGACTCCTTGAACCAACAGTAAAGCAGAAGGACTTGAGGGATCTTGGCATGACAGATGAGCAGGTGGCCATTATGGTTGATTTTGCCAGCCGTAATCAGGGATTGATACTTATAGTAGGGCCTACAGGTGCAGGAAAGACCACAACCATCTATAGCCTCCTTGCCCAGATTGACTGTAAAAAGAGGAGTCTCATCTCTGTAGAAGACCCTGTAGAGTATACAATACCCTTTGCAAATCAGCAACAGGTCAATGAAAAGATGGGGGTTACCTTTGAGGCACTCCTTAGGTCTTCTGTCAGACAGGACCCTGATATACTCTTTATCGGTGAGGTAAGGGATCCATATTCTGCAAGGGTGGCTGTAGATTTTGCAAGCACCGGACATGTGACAATAACAACGCTCCATACATCCAATGCCACAACCGCCATATTCCGCCTTGAAAGGCTCGGGATTACAAGGGGACAGATGGCAGATACAGTCCTCGGCATTGTTGCCCAGAGGCTACTTAAAAAACTCTGCCCCCACTGTAAGAGTGTTGTGCCCATAACAGATGAAGAGAAAGACATGTTGAGACCCTATACAGGGGAGTTGCCGGATGTGGTAGCCCACCCTGTTGGCTGTCCCAGGTGTAATGATACAGGTTATTTTGGAAGGGAAGGGATTTACGAGATAATAAGGTTCGACCCTCTAATCAGCGATATGGTCCGCTCTAATAGGTCAATAGCAGAGATTAGGGCTTTAGTGAGAAAAAGCGGTCACTATCTTATAAGTAACCACGCTGTGGAGAAGGTAAAAAGGCTTATATTCCCACCTGAGGATGTGTATTACAGGGTCCTTGTAGAGGAGATTGATACAGAGGAAAAAATAAGTGTGCCTGTGACAGAAGAGGTAAAACCAACCCCCACAACAGAGGAGATTAAGGCCACACAGATAGAGACACAAAAGACAGAGAAAGCAAAAAAAGAGGAGCCCAAAACAAAAGAAGACATACTCCTTGTGGAGGATGATAAAGATATGCAGAGGCTCTTGTCCCGTTACTTAAGCGAAGCCGGTTACAATGTCACTGTTGCCGATGATGGGGTTGATGCCCTTATACAGCTTGCCCAGAGGCAGTTCAGCCTTGTGCTCTCCGATATAGAGATGCCAAACCTGGATGGATTCAAGTTTATGGAGATAAAGAATCAAAAGGGCATGGATGTCCCTGTAATGTTTTTGACCTCCAGGGCAGACCAGGAGGATGAGATAAAAGGGCTCCAGCTCGGGGCTGTGGATTTTATAAAAAAACCTGTAAAAAAAGACCTGTTAATTTTGAGGATCAAGAAGATCTTAGGTCGATGAACCTGAAAAAAGACCGCCACAGGGGTTTTGGATTAGAATTATCTGGATATCCATAACATTTGTCCCTGTTGGTCCTGTTATAAAGAGGCTTCCTAATTTTTTAAAAAAATTATAAGAATCGTTGTTTTTCAGATATTCTAAAGGGTCCAATCCAAGCCCTTTTGCCTTTGGGATAGTATTGCCTGTTACATATGCCCCTGCTGCATCTGTTGGACCATCTGTCCCATCTGTGCCTGCTGATAGAAGGAATATACCATTATACCCCTCTGTCTCCATGGCAAAGGCAAGGGCAAGTTCTGTGTTTCTACCACCCTTACCGTTTCCAATCACTTTCACCGTTGTCTCTCCTCCGCTTAAGAGACACACTGGTTTATTTATCTCTGATTTCTCTTTCTTTTCTTTATATGCCTTTGCAATACCGGCGAGCCACCTCCCCGCCTCTTTTGCCTCACCCTCTATCTCTGAGGTGAGAATCTCTGTATGAAAGCCGAGTTCTATAGCCATTTTTTCTGCTGCGGCAATGGCAATCCTATTGCTCCCGATAATAGTGTTCTCTGTGTTGATTAACACAGGGTCTTTTTCCTTTAGTGTCTCAGGGATATCTCCGTTCATGCCTTTATCCAAAACCTCCATGACATGAAGGGGGATTTTGTCTGAAAGTCTATATTTTTTTATAACCTCTATGGCATTATGGTATGTTGTGGTATCGAATGTAGTGGGCCCTGATGCAATGACATGGAGCCTGTCTCCTATTACATCAGATAGTATCAGGGATTTTATACGGGCAGGATAGGCAATCTGGGCAAGCCTGCCCCCTTTTACTAAAGAGATGTGCTTTCTTACTGTATTTACATCATTGATATCTGCCCCGGCCTCGAGTAAAAGCCTTGTTGTATCCTGTTTTTCTTCTAATGTTATGGGCTCCATAGGGGCAACAAGCAGTGCAGAACCACCCCCGGATATAAGACATATCACAAGGGTCGAATCATCTGCCTCTTTTAATACCTCCATCATTTTTTTTGTCGCATCTACCCCAGACCCATCGGGGATGGGATGGCCTGCCTCAAAAACCCTGATTTTATCTAATTTAGCTATGCCCTTGGCATGACCGTATTTTGTAATGATTATGCCTTTATCTATGATTTTGCCCAATGTTTCGTTTATTGCCCTTGCCATCTCAAAACTTGCCTTTCCAAAGCCAATAACGAAAACCTTTTTAATGTGCCCTGAATGGTAAAATGAGATAAGATCTACTGCACGGGCCTTTACTGCAGTATATGGATTTACCGATGATAGAGCTGCATTGAAGATATGGAAAGCCTTGGTTTTTACTTCTTCTTCTGTCATCTATTTTATTTTTTTTAAACCTCTATGGGCTTAAAGATGAGTATAATCCCCATGACTATAAAGACCATTGTCTCTGCTGCAGGGCCCCAAAATCTACCTGTTATTGCCATAACAAGCCCTAACACAAAGGCAGACACAAATGTCCCCTTTAAATTTCCCAATCCACCCACAAGAACCACAGCAAAGCTTATTAAAAGAACCATCATTCCCATATATGGATGGACAGATGTAATAGGTGCGTAAAGCACACCACCTAAAGCAGCAAGACAACTACCTATTATAAATACATAGGCAAAGTATTTATCCACATTTATCCCAAGACCCCTGACCGCATCTTTATCTTCAAGGGCTGCAACAACTATCTTACCTACCATGGTCTTTTTAAAAAATATGGTAAGGGCAATAAAGATGGCAATAGATAGCATGATAATAATGAGCCTATACATAGGCAATGTCACAGAAAAGATTGTTACATCTATACCTATTGGGTCTGAAAGTGGAATGGGAGATGCGCCCCATATCCATTTAATCAAATCAACACCTATCAAGACAACAGCATATGTAGCGATTATGGCATAGTCAATCGATACACCGTATAGTTTTCTTATAACGAATCTTTCTATAACATAGCTTATAGGAATAACTGCAAGGACTGTAAATAAAGCACCTATTATAAAATTTTCCCTGAATATGGGCAGGGTGGTAATGAGTAGATAGGCACCTATGGTATATATAAGACCATGTGCAAAGTTAACAATCCTCATGGTTCCAAAAGTCAGCGAAAGCCCAATACTGATAATATAAAGAATTCCACCGATTGTTAATCCATAAGCTATTGTGTTTAACATCTCTACCTCACTATGCCTTCTGCTTGTCTTGTAAATTTATCTTTAATGTAGCCCCATATACCCTTTCTGAATCTGAATACTATGATAAGCATTGCAAACCCAAGAAACATCTCCCACCTGGATATGTAAGATGCAAGATAGTTGCTAATGGCCATATAGGCAACACCGCCTATCAGGGCACCATAGAGGCTGCCTGCACCCCCTATAAGCGTTGCAAATATTACCTCTACTGCCCTTGAGGGATCTATAAAACTCGGCGTTACATAACCGTAGTTTAGGATAGAAAGGGCACCGGCAAATGCAGATATGGTGGTTGATATTATAAATGTTACCCACTTATATTTGAATGTGTTATATCCAAGGAATTTGACTCTAATTTCATTCTCTTTAATGGATTTAATCAATATGCCATAAGGTGATGAAATTAATTTTTTCAGGATAAGGTATGTAAGCAAAAGGGAAAACAGGCAGAAACCAAATATGACAGGTTTTTTCCCGAAATCGAATAAACCAAGTTTTGTAAAATATGCAGACATACCGTCTTCACCGCCTGTCCACCTTGATAGGGCTACAAGGGCAAGAAAATACCCAACCTGATTAAAGGCAAGATTTATCAAGGCAAAGCAGGCACCTGTTGTTCTTACAATAATAGGCCCTATGATTACACCAATTAGTGCACCTGCACATATGCTTGCGATAATCGCTAAGAATGGATTCTTTGAAACATGCTCGGCAAATAATGTTACGGTATATGCACCTACTCCAAGATAAAGCATATGTCCGAAAGAAAGTCTTCCCATATAACCATACAAAAGATTAAAACCTAAAACAAAGATGCAGAATATTATAAAATCTGTTGTCCTGTTAAGACCAAACACCGGCAGGACAGCAAAAAAAGCAGCAGTAATTATTACAAGGTCCAAGAAATTTTTTCTTATTTTTTCTATCACACCATATCCTCCTTTATTAAGTTGCCTTGCCCCTCCTTTGCCATGAAGAGGGGCAAGGCTGGAGTATTATGTGAGACTGGCTAAAAATTCTCTATAGGTCATTACGCTGCCTATCTTTGGAAAGATATATTTTTCTGCATAATTCTGTTCTTCATCGGTGTCAGTTCCTGTGCAGTCACCTATCACAATAACCCTGTAACCTTTATCGTATGCTGACCTTGCTGTGGATTCAACGCACCAGTTTGTATGAAAACCAACTATGGCCACCCACTCAATCATGTTTACCCTGAGTGTATAGTCCAGGGCTGTAGACCAGAAGGCATCCAGTGTCTTTTTACCCCTTACTATTATGTCCCCTTTTTGGGGTTTAAGCTCCGGGATAATCTCAGGCCCTGGTGTGCCAGCCACCCATGCACCTGATACAGGTTTGCCATCCAATGTCCAGCCTGTTGGCATGTCAATCTCAAGCCCTCTCAATCCCGCCATTCCAGGCCCTTCAGGGTCTATTTCAGGGAAACCGGGTTCAAATGCCTCAAAAGGCACATAGATTATCTTTTTTACCTTTCCCCTCGCCTCATTTATAAGGTTCACAAGATTTTCTATTACCTTTCTCTTTTCAAGCTGTTCTGCAATAAACTGATACATAGAGCCGCCTGGTTTTAAAAAATCATATTGTGGCTCTATAAGCACTATTGCTGTTTTTTTTGCCTCGATCTTTTTTGCCTGTGCGTTTTTCATGCTTCTCTTCCTCCTTTTTTATTATAGATATTTTTCAAGGTTTTCCTTGTTGTTTATCTCTTTTTTGTCTGCCATCTCTTTTATTATCTTTCCTTCTTTCATCATATATACCCTGTCGGCAAGCATACCCACCACCGATAGGTTCTGTTCCACTATAAGCAAAGAAAATGTCCCTTTCATTTTTGAAAGAACATTCAAGATATCATTGATGGTGCCGGCAGCGAGGCCTTCAGTAGGTTCATCGATGAGTAAAAGCTTTGGTTTTCCAATGAGTGCCCTTCCAATTAAGAGAATCTGCCTTTGACCACCACTTAGGCTGCCAGCCCTCATGTTTAGAAATTTTTCAATTTTTGGATATATACTTATAACCTTTTCAATGGCATCTGTTATCTTTTCCTTTACCGGGTAGGCTGCAACCTCCAGATTCTCTCTAACTGTTAAGTTTGAAAAAACCCTCTTATCCTGAAATACATATCTCACGCCTAAAAGTGCTACTCTTTCAGGGGGTATCCCTATAATGTTTTTGCCTTCAAACTCGATTGTGCCTGAATCAGGCTTCATAAATCCTGCAATAGTCTTGAGTAAGGTTGTCTTGCCTGCACCATTTCTGCCTGTAATAAACACCATTTCTCCTTTGGAAATTTGCATTTCAATATTATGGAGAACCTTAGCGTGACCGTAGGAAACATCAATATTCGCTACACTGAGCATACTAGACCGTCCTCCTTTCCCCAATAAACCTCACGGACAAGGGGCTCGCAGAGTACCTGGTCAGGTATGCCTTCTGCAATCAACCTGCCCTCGTGCATCACACACAACCTCTCTACAAGCTCTACGATGCGAGATATCTTATGCTCTATAATGATCATTGAAAAACCCTTCTTAAACTCTTTTATGATCCTTGATACCTCCACTATCTCTTGATCGCTTAAACCTGCAAAAGGCTCATCAAGGAGAAGTATCTTTGGGTTCATTGATAATGCAACGGCAATCTCAAGTTTTCTTTTGTCCCCATAAGAGAGTTCAGATGTCATAATCTCTGCCTTTTTTTCAATGCCCAATATTTTCAAAGCCTCAAGGCAGATTTTTTTAAGTGCTGGTTTATGCGCCTCTGAAAAGAAGAAGCGGCCTATCGAATAGGAGATACCACTGGATTTAATATTGGATAAAATGAGGTTATCTAGAACACTGAGATGGTCAAACACAGATACAAGCTGAAATGTCCTTATTATGCCCATCATGACTCTCTTATGAGGTGGTTTATCTGTTATATCTCTGCCATAAAAGAAAATCTTGCCTTTTGTGGGTGGAAAAAAACCAGTAAGGAGGTTAAAAAAAGTTGTCTTACCGGCACCATTTGGGCCAATTATCCCAACAGATTCACCTTCATTTATCTTGAAGTTGACACTGTCCACTGCAACAAGACCATTGAAGTTTATGGTTACATCATTTGTCTCAAGTATAGGATTTTCTTTCATGGCATACCTTTTCTATTTATAACCTAATGTTGATAATGGTGGGAGATAATCTTCACCAGTATAGGCATCTATAATCTTGACTAAATCCCACTTCTTGTCCTTTCTCTCCTTTGGACCTTTTCCAATAACAACATAGGCGCCGTATTTAAATAGAGGTTGATGGTCAGCCCTCCATACGCCTTTACCTTTCATAGAGTCAAATTGTGGGTTTGCTAAAAGCGCCTTTGCTATTGCCTTTGCATCAAGGGAGTTGGCAAGCTCTATACCTCTAACAGCCTCCATAACCCCTTCATATGCCATTGCAGAATAAGGATCAGGTGGATATTTATATTCCTGCTGAAATTTTTTGGCAAAGGCATCAGATGCCTTAACTATTGCGGTGTCCTTAAATCCCTTCATATCATAATACCATGACATAAGGGAGTAAACACCCTCTAATGCCTCAGGTGGGACACCACTACCAAAGGCATTGGTCATCCAGTTAAACCAAAGGGCTTTTACATTTTTCTTAAGACCTGTCTCGTAGGCCTGTTTTAAGACATTTATGGCGTCTACACCCCAATGCGCCAACATGACAACATCAGGTTTTTTCTCGCCTATTTTTAAAAGATATGATGTATAATCACTTGTCCCTACCGGTGATTCTACATAGTCTACCTTTATCCCTCTTTTTTCAAATGCTGCCTTTGCACCTGCCCACTGGTCACGACCAAAGGCATAGGCTGGCCCAAAGAATATGACCTTTTTATAACCCAACTTATCAACTATATAGGCTGCACCGGCATAACCTATAGAATATGCACATCCATGTATAGAGAATGTGGTCTCTGCCATCTCATTTTTATCAAACATACCTATGGCAACGACATTTACTGGAAAATAGGCAATAGGTGTTTTTTTAACTTCTTTGTTGAGGGCAGCAGATATAGGGGCAAAGGTCTGTCCTACTATTACATTTACCTTGTTTTCATCCTTTAACTCACGGAATCTCCTTATGGCTATATCAGGCTTTGATTCATCGTCTTTAACATAGTATTCAATGGGAACCTTTTTCCCTCCAATGGTAACGCCACCTTTTGCATTAATCTCTTTTATGGCAAGTTTTGCCCCATCAAGCTGAACAGGTCCTATGGGGGATGCAGCGCCTGTTAAGCCAAACATCAGTCCTATCCTTACCTTATCCGGGGTAGCTCCATTTGCCGGGATAGTGAATAAAAAACATGAGATGATTAAAGTTGTCATAAAGAAAAAAATCAAAGATTTTAGTTGTTTTTTCATTTTATACCTCCATAATTTCATATAGATTTTATTTTTTTTAAATTTGCCACCTCCTTCCATGTCTCGTTTATAGAACTTATTTTTATCTGGTCTATCATGCGTTGATTATGCTCGATAAATGCCTCCTCGGCTTCGTTTGAATCTCTGTTTTTTATCGCCTCCAGTATTCTCAAATGGTGTCTATATAGTTCTGGTAGTATGGGGTTTATCAACATGGCTATTGGTCGCATCTTATTTTTTATAGCCTCAAGCATCTCTTGAAGGGTTTGATTTCCACTCAACTCATATATGATGGCATGGAATTCAAAATCTAATTTAGAATAGGCTACTAAATCTTCCTTTTCCACTGCCTTTGCCTGCTTATCCAGACAGGCCATCATCTTTTTAATTGCCTTTTCATTGGCATTTTGTGCAGCAAGCCTTGCGGCCAATCCCTCTAATGCCTGTCTTACAGTGTACATCTCTATGGCTGCCTTTGGTGTGAGGGTGGCCATAAAGACCCCTCTATTGGGTATGTTTTCAAGGAGCCCTTCCTGCATTAGTCTATGCACTGCCTCCCATACAGGTGTCCTGCTTGCGCCCACCTCTTTTGCAATTTGTTCAACATTTATCCTTGCACCAGGGCTGAACCTATGATTTAGAATCATATTTTTTAAGATATCGTATACCTGATGACTTAATCTCTGTTTATTTACCTTCATTTTTTGAAGCCTTTTGGGGTACTCCCCCGCTCATAATTTTTTAAAGAAGGGGGGTTAGGGTGGGATGAGCGGGGGAGTATTTGCTTAATGTTCATAACCATATCTCTTATTCCTTTTTATATTTATTAAAAATTGAAATCTTTGTCAAGAAAATTCGTGAAAAATATTTCATATTTCATGAAATTTAAAAAAATATCAATATATCTGGTGAGTTATTACAATTAATTTTTCACTTATAAACCAATGCCGTCGATTTTTGTGTTACAGAAAATGCAGGCACCTTCTTTTAGATTGTATTCTAAAATGGTATAGCCGAATCTTTTGATGATAGGCCTTTTACAGTTATAGCAGTATGTGTTTTCACCGTCTGAGCCAGGGATGTTTCCCTCATAGACATAACGGAGTCCAGTCTCCATGCCTATCCCCCTTGCCCTTTTCAGTGTCTTGGCCGGTGTCCTTTTTGCATCGAGACACTTGTATGTGGGATAGAATGCACTTACATGCCATGGGGTCTCAACACCTGTCTCATCTTTAATGAAACGGGCTATAGCCTTTAACTCATCTTCACCATCATTGTAACCGGGTATTATAAGGGTTGTAATCTCTATCCATATGCCCAGCGATTTATAGAGTTTTATCGTATCTATGACCCCCTGAAGCTCTGCCTTACACTGTCTTTTGTAGAAATCCTTATCAAAACCCTTTAAATCTATGTTTGCCCCGTCGAGATATGGCCTTATTGCCTTTAACGGCTCTTCTTCTATATATCCGTTTGTGACAAAGTTGTTGTATATACCCCTTGTCTTTGCCAGTTTTGCTATGTCAAAGGCATATTCATAGAATACTGTAGGCTCTGTATATGTATAGGATATGCTCCTGCAACCTGATTTTTCTGCCATATCCACTACATCTTCCGGCAAGATCCTCTCGCCTACTATCCTTTTCTCCTCTTGTGGCATCTGGGATATCTCATAGTTCTGACAGTGGAGGCATCGGAAGTTACAGCCTACCGTGGCAATAGAGAATGCCTTTGAACCAGGGAAAAAGTGAAAAAGGGGTTTTTTTTCAATAGGGTCAACATGATATGAACATGGATACCCGTAGACAAGGCTATAAAGGATACCATCTCTATTTTCCCTTACACTGCAGAAGCCCCTTTTTCCTTCTGCTATTATGCAGTTATGACGACACAAACGGCATCTTACCCTGTTGTCCTCGAGTTTTTCGTAAAAAGAGGCGGGTTTCATAATAATCCCCCTATTCAGGATGCTGGGTATACTACTTAAAAACTAGGTCTACTACCTCGTCCATATTCTTGACTGGTATGAATTTCAGGTGTCTTTTTACATACTGAGGTATCTCGTCAAAATCCCTTGTATTTTCATGGGGTATAATTACTGACTCCATCCTTGCCCTGAGTGCAGCCAGTGCCTTCTCCTTGAGACCCCCTATGGGTAGCACCCTGCCTGTCAGTGTTATCTCCCCTGTCATGGCAATCTTTCTCTTTACAGGTCTCTGGGTAATGGCACTTATCATGGCTATGGCCATGGTTATGCCTGCAGAAGGCCCGTCTTTGGGGATTGCACCCTGGGGGACATGGACATGCATCTCCAGATTATCGAATATACCATCCTCTATGCCGAGCTCTCCGGCCTTGGATTTTATATAGGTAAGGGCTGCCTGTGCAGACTCCTTCATCACATCCCCCATGCTCCCTGTAAGGGTCAGGTCTTTTTTCCCTTTCCTGCATGATGCCTCAACATAGAGGACATCACCCCCGAACTCTGTCCATGCAAGACCAGTTGCTATCCCTGGCATGTCACCATCCAACTCGCTTTCAGGGAGATATTTTGGGGCGCCGAGGAATGTATGGAGGTTTTTTGTGGTTATTACGGTCTTTTTCTTATTGCCCTCTGCGATCTTCCTTGCCACCTTTCTCGTGACAGACGCTATCTCCCTCTCAAGGTTTCTCAGCCCTGCCTCTCTTGTATACTCCTGGATTATCTTTGTTATGGCACGGTCTGTATATTGTAGATACCTCTCCTTTATCCCGTTCTCCTTTAACTGTTTAGGGATGAGGTATCTCTTTGCAATCATGAGTTTGTCTTTCTCTGTGTATCCTGCTATGTCTATAATCTCCATCCTGTCTCTTAATGCAGATGGTATGGTATCGATCCTGTTGGCGGTTGTTATAAACATGACCTTTGAGAGGTCAAAGGGGACATTCAGATAGTGGTCGCTAAATGAGTGATTCTGTTCAGGGTCTAACACCTCAAGGAGTGCACTTGCCGGGTCGCCCCTAAAGTCTGTACCTATCTTGTCTATCTCATCCATCATAAATACAGGGTTATTTGAACCTGCCTGTTTGATACACTGGATAATCCTGCCTGGCATAGAGCCCACATAGGTCCTCCTGTGACCCCTTATCTCTGCCTCATCCTTCATGCCTCCTAAGGATATCCTGGAGAACCTCCTGCCGAGTGCCCTTGCAATGGATTTACCCAGGGATGTCTTACCTACACCAGGGGGACCAACAAAGCATAGGATTGGGCCTTTCATCTCACCCTTGAGCTTTATAACGCTTAAGAATTCAAGTATCCTCTCCTTTACCTTATCGAGATTATAATGGTCTTCATCGAGGACCTTCTTTGCCAGTTTTATATCCATGTTGTCCTGGGTTGATACACTCCAGGGAAGTTCTACAAGCCATTCTATATATGTCCTGACCATGGATGATTCTACGGCATCGGGGTGCATGAGGTCGAGCCTCTCGAGCTGCTTCTTTGCCTCCTTTTCTACCTCCTTGGGCATCTTTGCCTTTTTGATGCGCTTCTGGAGGTCCTCTATCTCCTCAGACCTCTCATCTCCCTCCCCGAGTTCGTTTTTTATTGCCTTCATCTGCTCCCGCAGGAAATAGTCCCTCTGGCTCTTTGTCATCTCCTCCTTGGCCTGGGAGAGGATCTTTGCCTGCATATTGAGAAGCTCTATCTCCTTGCCCAGTATCTCGGAGAGCTTCTTCAGCCTCTCTATAGGGTCTATTATCTCCAGTATCTCCTGTGCCTTCTCCACTGTAAGTCCCAGGTTTGCAGCAGCTATATCTGCCAGCTTTCCCGGTTCGTCAATGGTGTCGAGGACTATAAGTATATCAGGGGGGACCATCCTACCCATAGAGACCACCCTCTCCATCTCCTCCTTCACATATCTCATGAGGGCCTCTATCTCGAGGGTTATCTCTGTTATGATGGGTTCTTCAATGGCATCAATCTTTACGAGGAATGTAGGGGTCTCCTGGACATATTCCTTTACCTTTGCCTTCTTTATCCCCTGGATTAAGACCTTTACCCTCCCGTCAGGGAGCCTCAGCATCCTCATTATCTGAGATACTACACCGATACTATAAATCCTTTCCGGTAGAGGGTCTTCGTCTGTCAAATCCTTTTGCGCTGCAACTATTATTAGCCTGTCCTTAGACAGGGCCTTTTCTACTGCATTGATGGACATGTCCCTGCCCACAAAAAGGGGCAGGATTACCGATGGATACATTACCATGTCCCTTACCGGCAGAAGTGGCAGTATCTCGGGTATCTTTATTATCTCGCCTTCAACCATATATTTTTATGCCTCCAGAGCAAAAGACCCTTGGGTCTCTTTACTTTATCTATAATACATTATGCAATAAACTCATAGGGGTCTCACGGATGTGCCCCATAATACAAGACCTTGTCAAAGGTCACAATCTATTAACAAAGAACCTATGCCATCGATGATATAAATTAACAACAAATATAAAGGTTTTCTCCCTGAAAGTCAATCGGGGGGTTCAGCGAGAGTGAGCAAGCATCCATCTTCAAGGTTTGCAAAAAATCTTAAATATGATATAATCAGCCCCATCATATGACCAAAAAAATTACGATTCTTCTTATGTCTTTGCACCTTCTTTTTATAGCATATGGGTGTTCTGACACAAAAAATGAAGGCCCCAGTGCAAAGGACTATTATAACAAGGCATACCATTTTATAGATGCTGGCTTTCCCCAGGAGGCAATACAACTCTATACCCTTGCCATAGAAAAAGACCCTGAATTTATTGATGCCTATTACAACAGAGGTGTTACACACTTTACCCTCAGGGAATACAAACAGGCACTTTCTGATTTAAATAAGGTTATAGAGAAGAGGCCTGATATGGCTATTGCCTATGCAAGCAGGGGGTCTGTATATGACAAGATGGGTGATGGCTATAGGGCATTAAAAGACTTTAAAAAGGCAGCCCAGCTCGGTGACAGAGACACTCAGGATTATCTCCGTGCAAAAAATATAAAGTGGTAGGAAGAAAGCCCAGGGTTATCTTTCTGTTGTTCGGTTTTTGCGTTTTTTTATCCATTTAGAGATAAGGTAGCTTGCAAAGAATAAACCCATTGCAATCCATATTATCTCGTATACAAGCATGAAATCAAAGTTCATATATTTTTTCCCAATCTTTAGAATAGATAAAGAGGGGCTATTTTGCCCCTCTTTTTTTGGTTATTTTTTAGCAGGGAATAGTTTGTCAAGGAGTTCCTTTGAAGGTGGTTTTGTGATGGCGCTTACGACAAAGTAGAGGATACCGCAGCCTATAACAAGCCACCATTCAAATGTCCCCATACCAATCTCTTTCTTGAAGAGGACCTTATAGCCTCCGTAGATGCTCATTCCCGTTCCATATAAGACAGTTACAAGGGCGCCCCATTTAGTTGCACCTTTCCAGTAATAGGATACAGCGGTGACAAAGAAGAATATGGCACCGAGACCCATGGCTGCAAGACCCATGAAGATTGAAAGCAGTGGAGGTGGATTAACAAGGGTCCAGTAGAAGGGCAAAAAGAGGAAGAGGGCAATGAGGAAATATCCCAGATAGAGCATGGATTTATCAGATACAGTGGGCCACCAGGTCTTTATAATATCCCTTGTGATATTTGCACTCATGATAAAGACCATGCCAGCCAGTGTGGATAGGGCTGCTGCAAAAAGACCCATAACGTAGAGTGTCATAAGCGGTGCACCACCCACTGCATGGGCAAGGGCTGGTGCTGCAAGGTCTGCAGCCCATGGTTTAATCTTGAGCAGTTCAGGGCCGTATACCATCCTGGCAACAAGGCCGTTGCTACTGCAGTCGAGCATTATGGGGATACCGGCGATGAGGTATACAACAATGATGAGTGTCCAATAACCCTTCTTTGTGAGCTTGCCCATACCAAGGAAACGGCTCACATTATGGGGGAAACCGATTGCCATGGTAAAAAATATGACAGGTGTGGCAAGGATACCTGTTAGGCTTGCAAAGAGTTCTGTGGGTCCTACCTTTGGCAGTTCAGGCCTCATGAGTTTGATTAATGCAGGACCTACTTTAGGCTCCATATACAGCTTTGCAGAGATTTCATAGAATCCACCTGCCCAGATGATAGCCCAGATACCTAAAAGCGCACCGACGAATCCAAGGAATGCACCCTGGAATGCCATGGACCACTGTGTGCCCACATATCCACCGAGGACCATATAAAGCCATGCAATAAATATGGAGAGAAGTAGACACCACAGGGGAGGTAAACCGGTTACAGCATACCACACACCTCCTGCTGCCTTGAGCTGACCCACTGAATACATGAACAGGAAGTAGAGCATACATATGGCAACTACAGTCTGGAGCATCTTACTTTCGAATCGCCTCCCTATTGTCTCAGGAAGGGTGGCTGCACCGAGTTTTGCAGAGAAATCCCTTGTCTTTACTGCAGCGAGCCAGCAGCATGGGATAAGCCCCAGTAAGCTCCATATGCCTGCAAACCACATCCCTGAAAAACCAACTGAATAGACGACGCCTGTGGAGCCACAGAATGCCCAGCCTGAGAGATAGGATGCTGCAAGGGCGCATCCTGTTACTGCAGGACCGATGTCTCTTTTTCCTACTAAATACTCGTCAAAGGAGCCCTTTGCTAACCTCCGCTTACTGGCAAAACCCAAAATAATAGAGATAAGCAGGAGTAACCCGACACCTACAACAGACATTGCTACGATAGTTGCGGTTGGCTTTGGCATTGAAAGATATTGGATTGGATTCATTCTTTCCACCCCCTTGTAATAAGCCATGTCCCTATGAATGTCATAAGGAATAACCCGATAATGAGTGCCCACCAGACATACCAGGGATGCATAAGAACTGACGCATCAGGTAGCTGAACCGGTGGTGGTGCAATAGGTTGTGTTGGCTGCATATATAACCCTCCTTCTTAATTTTTTTAAAAAAGATGTAAAACTCACCTCCTTCCCCCATGTTGTTTGTTTTAAGAAAGTCTTATTTTTTTGTATACAGATTTATTGTTGGATTCAATTAGATTCACGCCCCCATAACCCCTGTTTTTCCTATAATAATAGCTTTATTAAAAAAAAAGTCAACAAAAAAATTGATATAAATCACATAATTTTTTTAGAAAAAATAAAAAATAAAATTCAACTATTCAAAAATATTGATAAAAACCAAAAAGCCTATTGCAGATTTAAAAACTTAATTGTTGTTTTATTTATTATCCTGAAAGTGTTAAAATATATCTTTAGGGCGCATCTGGGAGGCCCATTGGGGGTTATGAAAATTAAGGTATGGCAGTTATATGAATCTTTACAATGTGACCTTTGATACTACAAGGCTTGGGTCTGAACAAAAATATTCAAGGGTTTAAAAAGACTGTATTCTATAGTTTACAGTCTTTATAGTCTCCATATGAGACAAAAGATCTCAAACAACAGGAGGGGTTATGGAAGAAAAAGAGATAGGAAGGGTAATGAGGTATTTTTCCAAGATAGGGGTTGCTGCCATAAGGATAACAGACGGTGAGCTAAAGGTGGGAGACAGGATAAGGATAAAAGGCAGTTCAACGGATTTCGAGCAGGTTGTGGAATCCATGCAGATAGAGCATGAATTTGTAGAAAAGGCAGAGGCAGGCAAAGATGTGGGCATAAAGGTAAAGGAAAAGGTTAGGGATAACGACAAGATATATCTTACAGGGTAGCAGGAGCCACTGCTGGCATCGGAAATTTGTATATACTATCTGCAAAGAGGACCGATATACAGACACTGAAAACAAAAAGCTTAGGGTCAGAAAGATGCCCAAAAGGCAGTGTGGAGGAGCTTTTAAATGCAATCCCAAAGCTTGCAAGAAAACTGGCAGATGAGAGATAAAAAGACCTCTTTCAGAGGTATTTCCTTAGAG